>JBBDNB010000040.1 GCA_040877935.1 Chitinophagales bacterium | reverse complement strand
TTGAAAAATTAATGGAATCTTAGATTTATGGTGCTTTTCGACCAGACACTATGTAGAGCGCGATGTGCGCATGATCAAGAACATTAGCAACTTGGATGCATTTCAAAAGTTTATACAATTATTGGCCGGCAGAACCGGGCAATTGTTCAATCAGAGCAGTTTGGGCAATGAACTGGGCGTGGACAATAAAACCATAAATGCATGGATGAACCTTTTAGAGGCTTCTTTTATCGCATTTAGACTAAAACCCTACCACAATAATTTTAACAAAAGAATAGTGAAAACACCCAAAATATATTTTTATGACTCTGGACTATTGGCCTATTTGTTGGGAATCAGAACGGTGAAAGACCTGCAAATGCATTTTGCCAAAGGACAGTTGTTTGAAAACTTCATTATTTTAGAAAAGATCAAACAAACGTGGAATAATAAAAGTCATGAAAAGTATTATTTCTGGAGAGATTCTACGGGAAATGAAGTTGACCTACTCATCGAAAGAGCCCAGGATTTATTGCTTGTGGAGATAAAATCGGGCAAGACCATCCATCCGGATTTTTTCAAAACCCTAAATTATTTCAAGAAAATCAAGCCTGATGCGCTCAAATTCCTGGTTTTTGGCGGTGATGAAGTTCAAAAAAGAAGCGATTGCAAGGTCTTAGGCTTCAATGATTTGGAGATGGTTTAATGGCATATTCTATTCAATTTAATGGAATCTAGCTCTTAGAAAAAAGAAGAATTAAAGCACCCTGAGCTGACATCTTACCAAAAAGATGTCATCTCTTGCATTATAAGCAAACTCTGACAGGTTTAAATCCCTGCCAGAGTTTAAAAAGTGTTTGCTTAGCCTATCGAAATGCAGCACAAGAAAGCGTTCCGGTCAATAACCGAAAACAACTGGATTTTTTATCAATTTATTTATACATTTACAGCATATCAATGTTAGATTTGTATAAAAATGATCACTAGAGAAATTAAGGAAACCTTAATGGAATACGCTCGTTCTTTTCGGGCGGTATTGGTAGTGGGACCTCGGCAATCCGGTAAAACAACACTGGTCAAACAATGTTTTACTGAAAAACCATATGTCTCCCTGGAAAATCCAGATCAACGCGAACTGGCAACAGAAGATCCAAAGGCTTTTTTAAACAGGTTTCCGCAAGGTGCCATTTTGGATGAGGTTCAACGCGCACCTTTGTTATTCAATTATTTACAGGAAATTCTTGACAACTCAAATGATGATGGTTTATTTATATTGACTGGAAGCAATAATATCCTACTTCAGGAAAACGTCACCCAATCATTAGCTGGCAGAATCGGCATATTGGACTTATTACCTTTGAGTTATAGGGAAATAAGCCAATTTCCTTCGAGCCTTACACTCTCAGACATAATCCCCAGAGGCTTTTATCCCGAAATTTACGATAAGCATAGAAAACCACAACTTTGGTATCCATCCTATATTAGGACATATGTAGAAAGGGATGTGCAACAGATTAAACAAATTGAAAATGGCTTGTTGTTCCAAAAGTTTTTAAAGCTTTGTGCAGGTAGAATTGGTCAACAGGTAAATATCGCTTCACTGAGCAATGATTGTGGAATTGATATAAGAACAGTCCAGTCTTGGCTCTCTGTGCTGCAAAGCACTTATATTATTTACCTGTTACAGCCCTTTCATCAAAACTTTAACAAACGGATCGTGAAATCACCAAAGCTATATTTTTACGACACTGGCCTGTCTTGCAGCTTGCTCAATATAAAAACAAGTGATGAATTTTTGCTCACGCACTTCAAAGGGGCTTTGGTAGAAAATTTCTTTGTTACAGAATGCATTAAAAACAATCAGAATAATCAACAGGGCGAACAATTTTATTATTGGAGGGACAACAATGGAGTGGAAGTAGATCTTATTGTTGAAAAACAAAACAAGATTCTTCCAATTGAAATCAAAGCTGCCCAAACATATACCAAAGATTTTAGTAAAAACCTGAAAAAATTCAAATCCTACTCTGGAATAAATGAAGGATGTATAGTGTATGATGGAACAACTGAGTTTAAAGGCTCAAATGGCATAGAAGTGCTGCATTGGTCCAATTATTTGAAAAGAGATAATTAGGCTTTGAATAATCAGATCTAAGAAAGTGGTCAGATGACTTCGAATTGACCACTGGTTGCCTGCTCATGCCCCATTGGAAAATGCAGAACGAAAGCATCCAGCAGAGAGATGACATCTTTCCAAAAGATGTCATCTCTTGCATTATAAGCAAACGCTGACAGGGCTTAAGTGGTCAGACTCATAGTCTGACCACTACCGTAGCCGTCCATACTATCGGGCAGATCCAAACCAAGCAATCACACAAGAACTTCAATGGGATAAAAACTGTCAGTTAGGACAGGGCAGCAAGCCGATCTATTCCTTTAAATAATAGGCTTTGGTAAGGAAATCAAATGCCTGGGTTCTGGCAGCTTTGGCTGCTTCTTTATCATAATCGGGATTGCTCGGGTTGGCAAAAGCATGAGCGGCATCGTACCATTCCACTGTAAGTTTTTTGTCTAATTCTTCCATATTTTGCTCAAAAGTGCTTACCACTTCTTCATTAATCCAATCATCCTGACTGGCAAATATTCCTAAAACATCAGCTTCTAGTTTTGACAGTCTTGCTGTGTCTTCTTCCGGCATTCCGTAATATACTACACAAGCAGCGGCTTTATCACCTGCTTCAATAGCTGCTTGCAAAGACCAGCCACCACCAAAGCACCAACCTATTGTTCCAATAGTTGCATTTTTACCCACATAATCTATTGCAGCCCGGATAATTTCAAGTGAGCGTTCGCTGTCATTGGATTGCATCAGCTCAGCAGCTTTTTCACGATCCTTAGTCCATTTGCCATCGTAGAGATCAATAGCAATAACATTGACATCCCTAAGATTTTTAAACCAGCGATCGGATTCAGATTTGATGTGATCGTTCAGTCCCCACCATTCGTGAAATACAAAGAGGTAGCGATTGGTTTTATAAGCAGATTTGATCTCATAAATGCGCGCATCTTCACCATCAGGCACGTTTATTAATTTTAATTCACCGATGTATTCCGTATCCTCGGGCAGCGATTCGGGTTCGGTATGGGCTTCTGAAAATGCTGCATCTTCACTCATAGCGACAAATTTGGCAGAGGCATCAGTTTTGTCACATTTTTTCTTGGCGCCATGCGCACAGCATGGTTTTTGTGCCTGGGCGGAAAAACTTATTAAAAGGAAAAAAACCAATAATGGGAAAGCATTTTGTATTTTCATGATAAATTAAGTTTAATGAGAAAGTTTAAGTATTCTGCAATAATAGTATTTTTCAGTTTCATTTTTTCAGCTTTTACTGCCTGTCAGAACAATGAGGGCATCAGCAGTATTTCGGCACAGGAATTTAAGGAAGATTGGAAAGATAAACAATATACTTTACTTGATGTTCGCAGCCAGGGGGAATTCAAGGAGGGCTATATAAAAGACGCTATTCTGATTCCAGTGAACAGTAATGATTTCAAAAAGAAAGCCCTGGAATTGCCAAAAGACAAACCCATAGTAATATATTGCCATGCCGGACCCAGGGCGAATCAAGCAGCTTCTGTTTTGCAACAGGAAGGTTTTAAAAACATTTATCTGCTCGATGGCAGTTTCTCAGCCTGGCAGGATGCGGGATTGCCTGTCGAAAAATAACAGACTGATTTGAGCTATTCAGCAGAGAGCGAATTTCAAAAAGGATTCAAGACCCAGTGGATTGTGCTGGCAGTGGGCCTGGTTTTGCTGGTGGCGAAATTTTCCGCGTTTATAATTACCAGTTCCAATGCAATACTCTCGGATGCACTGGAATCCATTGTGAATGTAGCGGCAGGGAGCATTGCGCTTTACAGCCTTTATCTTTCTGCCAAACCAAAAGATTACAATCATCCCTACGGACATGGCAAGATTGAATTTATCACTGCAGGCCTTGAGGGTACAATGGTCGTATTTGCCGGCCTGGTGATTATTTACAAAGCAATGCGGGATCTGATTGTACAGCCCAATCAGGTAGAAAACCTGGATATAGGACTGGCAATTACTCTTTTTGCAGGAACAGTAAATTATATACTTGGATTTGTGCTGGTTAGAAAAGGGAAATCCATTCGCTCTGCAGTGCTGATAGCCGATGGCAAACACCTGAAATCAGATGCATACACTTCATTGGGGTTGCTGATTGGACTTGCAGTGGTTTACTTCAGCGGGGTACTGTGGCTGGATAATATTATAGCCTTGATTTTTGCAGTCATCATTATTGTAATGGGGGTGCGAATCGTCAGGGAGTCGCTGAGGGACATCATGGATGAAATTGATTTTAATGAGGCCAAAACGGTAATTGAATCACTGAATAAGATCAGGAGGCCTGCATGGATAGATGTGCATAATCTAAGAATCATAAAATTCGGGCCATCCCTGCACATTGATTGCCACCTTACCATTCCATACTACTACGATATGAACCAGGGTCATGCCGAAATTGAATTCCTGGATGAAAAGATGAACAAGGAGCTGGATCCAAATATTGAGTTTTTTGTCCATATTGATCCCTGTACTTTCGATAGTTGCAATATCTGTAGCATGCCCAATTGCCCGGTGCGCAAACACAAACAGGAACGCAAAATTAAATGGGAGCTGGAAAATGTGCTAATGAATCAGAAGCATGGAGGTGAATAGCAGGTGCTGAACGCCTCTATATAATTCAAGCCCAGACTTTTAGCCCTTCTGTACAATTTTTACAAATGTCAATTTCTTTCCTTGATTTCAATATCGATTTGCGAAAATTATCATATCCGCTGCTTTTCCATATCTCGGCAAATTTCATGTTTCCTGTATTTCCCATATTGTATTTAGCGTCTTTGTCAAAACAGCAAGGCACAATATTTCCATCCCAGGTAATTACACAAGAATGCCAGAGCTTCCAGCAGTGATTGTTCAGCGGATTTTTAATGGAATAGCTTCCATTATCTTCTTTTTTATAGCGGGAATATTCTTCCCTTTCCGGGATCAGTGGGTTGCCTTTTTCAAAATTGTTAATCTGAGCTGTTTTCAATTTTACTTCGTCAACTCCAATTCGATCGGCAAGTTGATAAAGCTCGGGTATTTGATGCTCATTGGATCCTACTACCAAAAATTGAAAAATGATATGTGGGGTAGCAGATTCTAAATGTTTTTTCCACTTAACCAGTTCTTTTGTTCCAGTCAGTACTTTGTCCAGCTTCCCCCCAATACGGTAAGATTCATAGGTTTCCTGCTCGGTTCCATCTATAGAAATTATAATTCTGTCCAATCCACTTTCTACGGTTTTTCTGGCCATTTCTTCATCTAAATAATGGGCATTGGTTGAAGTAACCGTATAGATATTATTGTCAGCTGCCAGGTGCACCATTTTTAAAAAATCGGTATTGAGATAAGGCTCTCCCTGAAAATAAAAATAGAGATAGATCAGCCTTTCTTTAATTTGGGGAATAAAAGACCGAAAAGACTCAAAGTCTAAACTACCTGTTGGCCGTGTAAAAGAACGCAAACCACTTGGACATTCAGGGCAGCGTAAATTGCAATGTGTAGTTGGTTCAACTGAGATATTGAACGGCAAGCCCCAAACAACAGGTCGTTTAATAATACTTGAAAGCTGAAAAGATATCCAGATCAGAAAAGCATTCAATAATTTTTGGAAGCTCAGTTTGGAAACAAAATTTAAAACATCTGCCTTTTTGAAGCTTTGCATAAATTCAAAGATAAGCAAGGGAATGCTTCAATATCTTTATTACATTGTAAATATTGTTGTAGCCCTTTACAAAGGTTTTTTCAGATGAAAGACAATTTCTCCAAGCAATCCAATGCCTACCAGCAGTTTCGCCCCTCCTATCCACCTGAAATTTTTGATTTTATTTATGGTCACCTAAAAACAAGGGAGTGCGCCTGGGATTGTGGCACAGGCAATGGGCAGGTTGCAGTGGAATTGGCAAAAAATTTTCAAAAGGTAATTGCTACGGATATCAGCCAAAAGCAAATTGACAATGCACCAAAAGTTTCGAATATTGACTATCGATTGGTTGCTGCTGAAAAGGCGGAGTTTCCCCCTAACTACTTCGATCTGATAACCGTAGCCCAAGCTGTTCATTGGTTTGAGTTTGATGTGTTTTTTTCATTTGCCAAAAAAGTATTGAAACCCAATGCCCTGATTGCCTTGATTACTTATAATTTGCTAAAAATTGACCCGAAAACAGATGCGGTAATTCAATACCTGTACAAGGATATTTTAGGAAAATACTGGGATCCGGAGCGCAAACATGTGCATGCCGCTTATGCCTCCATTCCATTTCCTTTTGAGGAGATTCCCAGCCCGGAATTTAGCAATAGCTACCACTGGAATTTTGAACAATTGATTGGTTATCTGAATACTTGGTCCTCTGTTCAGCACTATATTCGCCAGAATGGAAAAAATCCCGTGGACGAAATAAAAGGGGAATTGGAAAAAGCTTGGGAAGGGGCTGATGAAAAAAAAGTGCATTTTCCCATGACTTTGAGATTTGGGAGAAAAAATTTTGAGTAATCAAGATTTATAGACATCCTTTCTGTGAGCAACTTTCCTGATTTTCAACGTAAAATCTTCCCTTCTTATACAAGTTGCTTTTTCAGATCTTCCCAACTGATTTCAGGGTCATTTTTCCTGCTTTCTACAATAATCAAATCTAATAGTTCGCCAATTTCCTCTTGGTTTTTTTCGAGTTTTTCCAAATCAATTTGAACAAATCTCTTTTTGCGCGTTTCATCAGTAATAAAGCTAACACCCTTCATCTTCTTGAAATTTTTGTTGATTAAATTTAAACAAATTCGGGAAGATTATTAGTTCATACATTTGTCTTCAAATCATTAAATATGTCCGACCAAAAACACACAAACGCACTCATTCACGAAAGCAGTCCTTATTTATTGCAGCACGCCCATAATCCGGTGAACTGGTATCCCTGGGGAGATACTGCGTTGAAAAAGGCCAAGGAGGAAAACAAACCCTTGTTGGTCAGTATTGGCTATGCCGCTTGCCATTGGTGCCATGTTATGGAACACGAATCCTTTGAGGATGAAAGTGTAGCGGCCATTATGAATGAAAATTTTGTGTGCATAAAAGTAGATCGCGAAGAGCGTCCCGATGTGGATCAGGTGTATATGCAGGCTGTGCAATTGCTAAGCGGAAGGGGCGGTTGGCCACTCAATAGTTTTGCGCTGCCCGATGGACGACCGTTTTATGGCGGGACTTATTTTCCCAAAGAAAACTGGAAAAATCTTTTAAAGGAAATTGCAAGGCTCTATCAATCGGAAAATGAAAAAGTAACGGATCAGGCCGATAAATTGACCAATGGCATTCGAAAAATGGAATTGGTCATAAAAAATGAATCGGCACAGGAATTTGACCCCAAACTGCAAAAAGGATTGTGGGCAAAATGGCAGGAATATTTAGATGATAAATGGGGCGGAAGAGCTGGGGCGCCTAAATTTCCCATGCCGGTGGGCTTGAATTATCTATTGCGCTATAGTGCCTATGATGATTCCGCTGATTTGAAAGAAGCCATAGAACTGCAATTGGACAGAATGGCTTTGGGCGGCATTTACGATCAGGTGGGCGGAGGATTTTCGCGCTATTCGGTAGATGAGCGTTGGCATGTGCCGCACTTTGAAAAAATGTTGTACGACAATGGGCAGTTGCTCAGCGTCTATTCGCAAGCATATCGACTGTTCAATAAAGACCTGTACAAAGCGACCGTGAATCAAACTGTGAGATTTCTACAAAGAGAATTGATGGACGAAAGCGGAGGCTTTTACGCTTCGCTGGATGCCGATTCCGAGGGTGAAGAGGGCAAGTTTTATGTGTGGACCAAAAACGAAATTGAATCACTTTTTACCAAGGATGCTGATTTAGTACTGGATTATTACAATATTGATGGTGAAGCCTTTTGGGAGAAAGGAAACAATGTGCTTTTTGTAACTGAAACCGATGCTGATTTTGCCGAAAAACACAATTTGTCTTTGAATGATTGGAAAGAGAAAAAAGCAGAAATTCAGGAAAAACTTTTGCAAGAAAGAAGCAAAAGAGTCCGCCCGGCCTTGGACGATAAAATCCTGACTTCCTGGAATGCCCTGACCTTAAAGGGACTGGCAGAGGCGTATCAAAGTTTTGGCGAGGAGAAATATTTAGACTTGGCTTTGAAAAATACGCATTTCATTCTGGATAAAATGACAAATACAGATGGAGGTTTGTGGCGCAATTTTAAAAATGGAAAAGCGAGCATTACCGCTTTTTTGGATGATTATGCTTTTACGATTGAAGCTTTCACCCAACTTTACCAATGCACCTTTGATGAAAAATGGCTGCTAGAAGCCCAAAAATTATTGGATTATACACTGGCGAATTTTTATGATTCCAGTTCGGGCATGTTTTTCTATACCGATGCCAATACTTCGCAACTCGTAGCCCGGAAAATGGAGCTTTCAGATAATGTGATTCCCGCATCCAATTCACAGATGGGCATCAACTTGTTTTTGCTGGGCACTTATTTTGACAAAAAAGAATACCGAGAAAAGTCAAAACAGATGCTGCAAAATATGTTGGGAGAACTGGAAAATGGTGGTGCGTACTATTCCAATTGGGCGCTGTTGTTCCATTATTTTCAAAATCCGCCCTTTGAAATTGCCATTCTCGGCCCCGATTGGAAAACCAAAAAACAGGAATTGGAGCAGCACTTTTTGCCAAATGTCCTTTTAATGGGAGGTGAAAAGGAAGGAAAATTGCCCCTTCTAGAAGGCAAACTGCAAAAGTCAGAAACCTATATTTATGTCTGTGTAAATAAAACTTGTCAGTTGCCAGTGAAGACTGTTGATGAGGCTTTGGGGCAGATAGAGTGACACTATCAAAAATTCTTGTGAACCTTACCCGTTTTGATTTTTTCGAGATATTCCGCCAGTTCTTTTTTCACTTCTGGCATCAGGATGTACATTCCAATAATATTCGGGAAACACATGGCAAAAATCATGGCATCGGAAAAGTCAATTACCTTGCCCAGGCTCATAGCTGCTCCTATTACCACAAATATGCAAAACAGTCCTTTATAGGAAAGCTCTGCAAATTTTGATTTGCCAAACAAAAATTCCCAGGATTGCAGACCGTAATAAGACCAGGAAATCATAGTTGAAAAAGCAAAGAGGATTACAGCTAAAGAAAGCACATAAGGGAACCAGGTAATCACTGTTCCGAATGATTCTGAAGTAAGTGTTACCCCATCCACACCCTCACGATAGTGATAATTATCTGTAATGATAATCACAATAGCGGTCATTGTACAAACTACAACCGTATCAATAAAGGGTTCTAATAATGCTACCAAACCCTCGCTTACAGGGTTTTCTGTTTTCACAGCCGAATGGGCGATAGAAGCAGAGCCAATTCCTGCCTCGTTGGAAAATGCCGCCCGTTGAAACCCTACAATCAAAACGCCTATAATACCACCATATACTGCTTTGGAGTCAAAAGCACCGTCTATTATTTTAGAAAACGCCACAGGTACCTGGTCAAAGTTGACCATGATTATTCCTAAAGCAGCCAGCACATATATGCCCACCATAAAAGGAACGATCTTTTCCGTAACGCGGGCAATACTTTTAATCCCTCCTATAATCACTATACCCACAAAAAAGGCCATAAAGACACCAAAAAGCCAACCTGGAACAGCTCCGGGAACTATTCCTGCAAACTGTTGATAGGCCTGGTTGACCTGGAACATATTTCCTCCTCCAAAGGAAGCGCCAATACACATGATGGCAAAAAATATGGCCAATACTTTTCCCAGAAAACCCATTCCCCTTTTCTTGAGCCCGGTTTTCAGATAATACATTGGACCGCCATGTACAGTCCCGTCTTCATCAATTTCACGGTAGCGAACACCGAGGGTACATTCTACAAACTTTGAAGACATCCCTAGCAATCCTGCCAAGATCATCCACAGTGTAGCTCCGGGGCCTCCCAGCGAAATTGCAATGGCCACTCCGGCAATATTCCCCAGTCCCACTGTCGCTGAAAGTGCTGCTGTCAATGCCTGAAAGTGGCTTACTTCACCTTCTTCATTAGGATCGGTATAGCGACCGCGCACTACATCTATGGCCAGTTTGAACTTCCTGATGTTGACAAAACCAAAATAAAGTGTAAAAATAACGGCTCCCAAAACCAGCCAGACTACCACAAAGGGAATTGATAGACCTTGGGTAACGGGAGTGCTTTCTGAGATTTGATCTCCTTTTTTCAAAGCGGTTCTTCGCGCAGTGGGGATTTCCAAATATTCCAACTCACCATCTGTTGTCTTGATGGTATATTTGGTAAATCCAGATCTTAATTCGCTGCGCAGGGTAACAACACCTTCCGTATCTGCTGTTGCGGGAGCTTTCAGGGGAATGGGATAAAAAATATAGTGAAAAATAAAATCGGTAACCGGACCTACGGCTTCGTTTATTTTTTCATCTAATGATTGTCCAGTGTCAGCTTCAGTGTTTTGAGCATTGACCTGAATAAATACAAAAACTGATAATATAAGGATTAAAAATTTCTTCATTTTGAGGGTTTCTGCTTTTTTAAGCCCTCAAATATAATAGATTAAAGATTGAAATAACACTCTAAACATAATAACCTGAATTCGGAAATTATTTATTGCTCAGAATGCCAGAAAATAGTGAGATTCGACTGGAAATATTGATGGAATAGCGGGCTATTTTGAGATATTTCAGGGAAGAAGATTGCTGTTTTCTGGCATTTGAAATCCATAAAACACAATTTGCTGCGTTGCATTTGTTTGGTTTATCCCGATAGACCTTCACAAATGCGCCTTGCCTATTGCGTTTTAGTGAATTTCTGAGCTCTTAAATAATTATCGAACTAAGGTTAATAGATATTAACCCGGCCCGGTCGTTTTTTAGTTTAGGGCAGATTAAGCCCCCCTGCAAATGGGTTTTATTCTGGCCTTAATGATTTGAAGCATTCCCAAAGTACAATTCCGCTACTCACAGCAATATTTAGGGAATGTTTGCTGCCAATCTGCGGAATTTCAATACAGCCCGCACAGCGATCAATGATAGATTGCGCTACGCCTTCCACTTCATTTCCAAAAACAAGAGCCCGTTTTTTTTGCCTTGAAAAATCAAAGTTTTCTAGCGAAATACTGTTTTCTGTTTGTTCTATTGCCCAAGTTTCAAACTCGTTTTTTTCCAATTGATCCAAAGCGTCAGAAGTTTTTTCAAAATATTGCCAATCAACTGTTTCCGTTGCGCCCAATGCTGTTTTTTGTATATCGCGGTGTGGTGGGCGGGGCGTGATGCCACATAAATAAATGGCTTCAATGCGAAAAGCATCAGAACTTCTGAATACTGAACCTACATTGTTGAAACTGCGAATATTGTCCAGGACTACAATTACAGGAGTTTTATCAGCCTTTTTAAATTCCGATTCGCTGATTCTACCAAGATTTTCGTTGGGTATTTTTTTGTGTTGCATGAAAATTAATAATTGCGCCCAATGGGTATGTGGATACTGTAGTCAATTTGGGTTCAATTTAGTGAGCTACAATTAATTTATGGAATTCCCATTTTCAGAATTAACCTGCATTGAGTCCAGCTTCTTTGAGTATGTTTATGACTTCTGTTTTTTCCAAACCAAGACTTGCCGCTATAATATCTACAGAAACACCATTTTTATATAAGCTTACTGCATTTTCTTTGCGGTTTGCTTCTTTGCCTTTCTCCATTCCTTTCTCGATGCCTTCTTCCAATCCTTTCTCTCTACCTTCTTCCAATCCCTTCTCTCTTCCTTCTTCCAATCCTTTCAGTACGAGATCATCGTAAAGGCTGGTGGCTTTTCCTCTTGCGGGTTCTGGTAATTTGTTGAGTGTGTCCATAACTTTTTCTTTATTGTTTTTGACCAAACTTAAGAAATAAACAAGGAACTGATTCAATATGTTCCCTTCTTCATCTTTTATGGCGGCAACAATGGCTCCTGCATTATTCACAAGGTAATCCTCGTCACGGGCGTATTTCAAAAGCAGCATACTGCCCGACCACAGCTTTGCACCGAGTGCCAAAATCTCCCTGTCCGATCTATTCTGTAGATTGTCAAAGATATAATCAAACTCGGGAACAAATGCCAAAAGCTCAGAACCAAAAGATTCGTAGAGTGAGCGATGGGTGTGGTAATCCCATTTTTCGGCCCCGTGATAAAAGAGAACGGGTATGATCGGGGCGGGCTTGTGCTTTTCCCTGATTTGCTGCAAAAGTGCCGAGAAAATATAATGGCCAATCTGTATGGTCACATAGCGGTCTTTTCTGGATTTGTGCTCGACTAATACAGAGAGCCAACAGCTTTCCTTTCTATCCTTTAGCCTGACTTTGAACAAAATATCCGAAAAGGTATTATTGAGTTTTTTGTCTATAAAACTGCCCGACTCCACCCGAAGACTGCTCAGGTCAATTTGACCCAGTACTTTTTCAGGCAGGTTTTCTTCAAAATACTGCCTGGCCTTTTCCGGCTCGCTAAACAATGCCTTTACAAAACGATCGTGCTTTTGCGCCCCCCTATTCATATGGTGAATATAATGAAATAATGGTTTTGGAAAAGTAATTGCAATCCTCTTTTTTAGATATGTTTTTTGCCCAGGGCTTTTGACAATTCCTTTTTATAGTCAAAATCTTTCGGTGCTTTGAATGCACCCTTTAAGGATTTTGTAATAGGAGCTAATTCTTGTGAATTGTCTTTTTCTCCTTTTGTAACTGTCTTTAAATAATTTTCTATTAATCCCGATAGACTTCGCCCTTGTTGATTTGCGTATTTTTTAGCGCGTTCAATCACTTTTTGTTCTATGCTTAATGTAAACTTTGTTTTCAAAACCCGCCTTTTTATTAATATCCACAAATTACAAGTAAAGTGCCTATATTCAAAAACAATCTCTTTTTACAATAGCACATCAAGCCGTAAAATCATTAGTTTTGTCTTATGCCGAAAAGCGAAGATATTATCCAAAAAATCGTTGCCTTATCCAGTAACAAACATCCTGATGCCGAGGTATATCTCTATGGCTCTCAGGCTCGTGGTGATGCAAACCCTCTTTCAGATTGGGACTTGCTTATTTTGTTAAATAGAAAAAGTATTCCCTTTACTACCGAGACAATAATAATGGATGATTTCTATGAATTGGAATTGCAAACTGGGCAAATTATTTCACCAATGATTTATTCAAAAGAAGAATGGGAAAATAAATACCAACAAACACCTTTTTTCGAGAGTATTCAAAAGGAATCTATAAAGTTGAAATAAAATTATTTTATGAAAAAGACATTAACACTGATTATTCTTTTACAAGCGGCATATACTTTAATTCTTGCTCAGGAAACCAAAACTGTTAAGATTAAAGATTTGAATAAAAGTATATCCCATAAGGTTGAGGTACTTAAATCCGATAAGTCAATTTGGCATGGCAAGTATCAGAAATTTTACTATAAAGACTTAGTTGCTGAAGGTTATTATAAAAACGGGAAAATGGATAGCATTTGGGTTTATTATGACATCAAAGGAACTATTATGCATAAGTACAATCACTCTACAAGGGAATTGATTGAGCTTAATAAGGAACACAAAAAACACAAACCGAGCAATATTTATTCTGAGACAAATCCAGATTCATTAATAAAGAATAATGTTATAGGAGCTTTTTTTCTCGGTGGAGAACACGCCCTTTTAACTTATTTAAGTTCAGTAAAATACCCTAAAGAAGCCAAAAATAAAGGGATAGAAGGATTAGTTTATATTAGGTTTAACATTTTACCACAAGGAGGGATTGAAAATGTAACGGTATATAAATCTGCAAACCCAATGTTAGATTATGCAGCAAAGACACATGTGCAAAATTCTAGCGACTTTTGGATTGGGGGCTCCGAGAATGGAGAACCAATGAAAACACAAATGATTGTGCCAGTGAATTTTAGACTGCATTAGAAATTTTAATAGAGCAATTGATCAGTTTGAAATCAAATCTTCTTCTACAATAGCACATCAAGCCGTAAAATCATTAGTTTTGCTTTATGCCAAAAGCAGCAGAAAAAAGCAAAAAAGAAACCCCATTGATGGGGCAGTACAACAAAATCAAAGCCAAACACCCGGACGCGATTTTGCTTTTTCGCATTGGTGATTTTTACGAAACCTTTGGGACGGATGCCATCAAAACCGCACAAGTTTTGGGCATCGTGTTGACCAAAAGAGCCAATGGTTCTGCCTCTGAAATGGAACTGGCCGGATTTCCCCACCACGCATTGGATACCTATTTGCCAAAAATGGTGAAAGCCGGATATCGCGTGGCGATTTGCGAGCAATTGGAAGACCCAAAAGCCACAAAGTCCATCGTGAAAAGGGGCGTAACGGAAATGATTACGCCAGGTATTGCTACCAGCGAAAAAATCATTGACCACAAAAGCAATAACTTTATTTGCGCCATTCAGTTTGATCCCAAACAATTGGGAGTTGCCTTTCTGGACCTTTCTACCGGAGAGTTTTTTACTGCAGAAGGACAGGCCGATTATATTGACAATTTGCTACAAAGCTTCAAGCCCAGCGAAGTGCTTTTTTCACGTAGAAAGCAAAAAGATTTTATCCAAAAATTCGGGGCAAAATTTTATACCTATACGCTCGATGAATGGATTTTTGAATACAGTTTTGGCGAAGAAGGACTGCTCAAGCATTTTGGCACACAATCGCTGAAAGGTTTTGGCATTGAAAATTTTACTTCGGGCATTACGGCTGCAGGAGCCATTTTGCATTACCTCAAGGAAAACCAACATCCCGATCTGGATCACATCAATTCCATCAGCAGAATTGAGCAACAGCAATATGTTTGGCTCGATCGGTTTACCATACACAACCTGGAACTGCTCGATAGTCCGGGGGGCGGAGCTGCTCTGATAGATGTGCTGGACAGAAGCATTTCGCCTATGGGCAGTCGTATGTTGAAAAAATGGTTGCTGATGCCGCTATTGGACAAAGCGGCCATTGAAAATCGACATGCAGTGGTAGAATATTTTGTAAAAGATGCCGACCTGAGAACGCTTTTGCAAAAACAGATCAAAATGATGGGCGATTTTGAAAGGTTGATTTCAAAAGTGCCTATGGGAAAAATCTCGCCCCGGGAAATGAATCAGCTAAAAGTGGCACTTCAAGCTTTAAAGCCCGTAATTGAAGCGTGCAAAAAAGCAGAACTTCCTGCCCTTCAAAAGTTATCTGATCAAATGAACCCCTGTGATTTGCTCAAGGAAAAAATTGACAAATGCTTGAACGAGGAAGCACCCGTGAATCTTCAAAAAGGCAATGTGATCAAAAACGGATTTTCCGAAGAACTGGATGAGTTGCGCAAACTATCGGGTTCGGGCAAGGAATATATTGCCGCCTTGCAAAAAAGGGAAAGCGAAAAAACGGGCATTCCATCACTCAAAGTGGGATTCAATAATGTCTTTGGCTATTACCTGGAAGTGCGCAACACCCACAAAGACAAGGTTCCCTCAGAATGGATGCGCAAACAAACCCTGGTGAGTGCCGAGCGATATATTACCGAGGAATTGAAAGAATACGAGGAAAAAGTACTGGGAGCAGAGGAGAAAATTTCCGTTTTGGAAGAATCCATTTTCAGATCCTTGATTGTAGATGTAAACGATTATATCCGTCCGGTGCAAATCAATGCTCAGTTGATTGCCCAAATTGACTGCCTGTTGTCTTTTGCAACAGTTGCGCTGGAAAATAAATACCGCAAGCCGGAATTGTCAGATGGGCACCAATTGAAAATCAGTGATGGGCGACATCCGGTGATTGAGCAGCAATTGGAAGCCGGAGAGGAATATGTGCCCAATGATGTTTTTCTCAGCAATGACGAACAGCAAATCATCATCATTACCGGGCCGAATATGTCGGGTAAATCGGCATTGCTTCGGCAAACCGCACTGATTGTTTTGCTGGCACAAATCGGCTCTTTTGTTCCGGCCAAGGCTGCTGAAATTGGCATTATAGATAAAATATTTACGCGCGTTGGTGCTTCGGATAATATTTCTTCTGGCGAATCTACTTTTATGGTGGAAATGAACGAAACTGCCAGTATCATGAATAATATTTCCGAGCGAAGCCTGATTTTGCTGGATGAAATCGGCAGGGGAACCAGCACCTACGATGGAATTTCCATTGCCTGGTCCATTGTGGAATATTTGCACAACAACTCAAAAGCAAAGCCCAAAACCCTTTTTGCTACGCATTATCACGAATTGAATGATTTGGCAGCGCAAATGGATCGCATCCGAAATTACCATGTGGCGACCAAGGAATTGGGGCAAAAGGTGATTTTTCTCAGAAAACTAAAAGAGGGCGGCAGCCACCACAGTTTTGGAATTCATGTGGCGCAAATGGCTGGGATGCCCAAGCAAGTGATAGACAGAGCCAATGAGATTTTGCTGCAATTGGAGGGAAGTCATGGTACCAATAATAATTCGAAAAAGGGTGAAGCCCAAAAGAAAAAAATCAAGGCACCGGAAGCAGGCATGCAATTGAGTTTTTTCCAACTGGACGATCCGCTTTTACTGCAAATAAAAGAGGAAATTGAAAACTTGGACATCAACACCTTAACTCCCGTAGAAGCCCTAATGAAACTGAATGAGATTAAGAAACATTTGGGTTTGAAGTGATAGGTTTTTCAGCCACAAACTCCAAAATCAATTCATTCACTTTATCGGGATATTCGTTTTGCACCCAGTGGCTGCAATTGCTCAGGTATTTTACTTTATAGGGTGCTGAGAAATATTTGTCCATATTGTAGGTCAGTTCCTTTCCCAGGGCTTTGTCATCTTCTCCCCAAATGATCAATGTTGGCACCGAAACCGGTTTTTTAGCAGATTTCGGCTGTTTCCAACTGCGCAATGCTGCACGGTACCAATTGATGGCAGCGGTCAGGGCACCTTTTTTTTCAAAGGCCTTTACGTATTCCTCTATCACAGCATCCGGGAAATTGGCCTTGTTAACAGCCCAGCCCCTGAATGTTTTTTTAAAATTTTTCCTCAGGTTAGACCGCATAAAAAGCTCCGGCAGCAGCGGAATTTGAAAAAAAAACATGTACCAACTGCGCCTTAACTGACTGAAATTGCCTGTCAGGTGTTTTTTCATAATAGAAGGGTGCGGTGAGTTGAGAATAACCAGCTTTTCCAATTTTTCGGGATGCTGCATCCCCAGCTCATAGCCAATGGCACCACCCCAGTCATGTGCTGCAACAATGGCTTTTTCGTAACCCAGATTTTCAATCAATTCTAAAATATCTTTGGTGACTTCAGAAATGCTGTAGGCCGAAATGCCTTTGGGTTTGTCGGTTTCATTGTATCCGCGCAAGTCGGGGGCCACCACATGAAAATGTTTAGCCAGCTCCGGTATTTGATGCCTCCAGCTGTACCAAAATTCCGGAAAGCCATGCAGCAAAAGTAAAAGCGAACCTTCGCCCTGCTCCACATAGTGCATGTTTATCCCGTTGACTTTGATGTATTTATGGGTGTTTTTTAGTTCTGACATAAACTGAATTTATCAATGTTCAATTAAACATAAAAATATAAGCATTCAGCGATACTGCAATCAGCACCCAAATGATATAAGGCAGCAAAAGAAAGGATTTAACACCGAATTCACCATATCCACTATAAAACAATGCAAAAACAACAAAAAACAGCAAAGTAATCTCCAGCAGGCCTGGTAAAATCAACTGCTGGTTGAAGAAAATATAATTCCAGGCCACATTCAAAATCCATTGAATCCAAAAAAGCAAAATAACAGGTTTGCCAATATTCCAAGCCTTATGTTTTTGGACTACAAATGCCATGAAAAGGCTTAGCATGAACATAACAAAAGACCATGCGACACCAAAAACCCAACCCGGTGGTGTCCAGGGAGCTTTGTTCAGTGATTGATACCATTTTCCACCAACAGCATCACCCATAAAAAGTGACCCTATCCCCAGCGCAGCAAAATTTACAACAAGGAACAGAGCAAAATGCAGGAAGAATTTCATGTTTTGGGTTTGTCTGGAAAAACAGGAAATTACAAATTAGGTTTTAATTATTCACTTTTTAAATACGTGACTGTTGCCTCCAATCCTTCATAAAAGCTTTTGCCGTATTTGCGGATTAGTGCATCTTTCAGGAATTTATACAAAGGAACTTTCAATTGTTCGCCCAGTTTGCAGGCCGGGTCGCAGATTTCCCAATCATCAAAACGCAGGATTTCATTTGCTGCTGCGCGGCTTTTTTCAATGCGAATGGGATAGAGGTGACAGGATACCGGTTTCTTGAAATCAATATGTCCGGCTTCATGGGCTTTTTCAATTCCACAAACAGCAATGCCCTTTTCATAATTGACAAAAGCACAGGCTCCGCCATTGATCAATGTTGTTTTGCGCTGATATTCATCATTGGGGTGTGCAGTGTAAACACCTTGCCTATCTATGGCGGCTTTCCCTTCTTCAGTGAGAAAGGGCTTTATTTTATCAATATGGTCTTTTAGAAATTCTATTTCCCCCTTTTCCAGCGGTGCTCCGCCCTCACCCTCTACACAGCAAGCTCCTTTGCAGGCTTTCAGGTCGCATACAAAGTGCTTTTGTGCAATTTCGGGATGTACCAGTTTATCTTCTATCAGCAGCATAGTGAAAAAAATTTAGGCTGTAAGCCTGTAAGCCGGATTCTGTACTCTCGGAAAACCGAAAGCCTCTATCATTTATCTGGGACCATGATCGCTCACAGCCTCTATCGATCAACCCCTCCCGCCATCCCGACCCGAAGGTGCGGGATTCGACCGGGCAGGCTTTTTCCCAAAAGGGAAGCGGGATATATTTGATCTTTCGACTTGCAAGGTTTACCCGCTTTACCGGTTGCCCGGCAAAGCAGCAGGCGCTTATCCCTGCTTTTTCACCCTTGCCCCGACCCTTGCGGGTACGGGGCGGTTATTTTCTGCGGCACTTTCTGTGTTCCGATAAATCGAAACCCCACCCGTTAGGTGGTGCAATGCCCTTTGTCGTCCGGACTTTCCTCCCCGTATTTTGCAACGAGGCGATAGAGCGGCTTACAGCCCGGTGTAAATTTACGAAGAATCAACATCATATTTCTATCAAAGTAGCGCCACTGTCATTACACAAGCTAAATCGCCTGACCTGTTTATGAGCTTTGAGCCTGCGGTGTACTTCTTTTCTTAAAATGCCAGTACCTCTGCCGTGGATTACCAAAAAAGAATGCAAACCATTCGCAATAGCTCGGTCCAGCCCCTGTTCGAAGGCAGATAACTGATAGTCCAAAGCACCAGTGGAAATATCAATGGAACTCAATCCCATTTTATCGGCATGGATGTCCATTTCTTCTGTGCAATCTTCAATGTCGATTATTTCGTTCCCACTTTTGTTGTCGAGCAATGCTTCGCGTATAAGTTCCGGGTCTATTCTCAGCTCTTGTTTTGCAACTTGTTTTTTCTCCACTGATTTCCAAATTTCAATACAATAAGCAGCAGTCTCCAACTGGACAATCATTGGCGGAATATGGGCAACATGCTTTGCCTTTGGTTTTAGTTTTTTGTTGAATGATTTGTGCTTTTCAGGCCAATTTATGTCAATATTCAGTTGGGGCGTGTCGTGGAATTGCTTGAGGTCAAATTCAGAAAACTCCGCCCATTCATTGCCTTCCAGCTCAAGATCGTGTTCTTCATCTGCTGATTCACTGAAACAGATTTCCAGTTCTATAGAAAGCTTATCTTCTGTATTGTTATAGACACCGAGCAAAAACCCCGACAGACTATTGTCTATGGCATAATATTGGGGCTCCATAATCAGGTAAATGCCCATGCTTAGTATTTTTTCTTTTGATTCCGACATTTAAATAAGTGGCTATTTTTCCCAAAGATACCGAGTGATATTGGTATTCAACATAATGATTAACGCTTAGCTTCAATATCTTCAACAATTAAAATGGGAGATTGCTCAGTTTCTGGAAATTGGTGGACAAAAAAATACCAGAAAAAGAAAGAAGCAACAGAATAGCTTAAGCGGAAAAACGTGTGATGAAGCTGCAAGATAATAAACGGAAAGGTTTTTGATCATTACCCGATGCTTTTCAAAATTTCAAATTGAAAAGAAAATTTACCTAACTTTATTATCCTAAAATTCAAAAACAAATCGATTATGTCCAAAAAATTCAAAAAACTATTTCTGCCAGCACTTGCCCTCTTGTTTTTGTTTTCCGCTTGTGAGGAATTAGAGGGTTTGTCTGACTCAGAAATTGCAGCCGGTTTAAAAGAAGCGCTTGAAGTGAGCACCGACACATCAGTAAGCCAGGCCAATAGGGAAAACGGCTATTATGCAAATGCGGCCATAAAAATATTTTTGCCGCCTGAAGTTGAAAATGTTGCCAATGTCGTAAGGCAAATACCTTTTATTGACGGTGAGTCCCTATTAAACAAACTTGAATTAGAATTAAACAGGGCAGCCGAAGATGCTGCTGGAGAAGCCAAACCTATTTTCATAGATGCCATCACCGGAATTACCATTAATGATGCTCTTGGTATTTTAAACGGAACAGATTCTGCAGCTACTGTTTATCTGAAAGACCGAACATTTGTTGATTTAAAATCGGCTTTTAAACCCAAAATAGAAACTTCACTAAGCAAAGTAGGTGCACAACAAACCTGGAACACGCTTATCTCAGAATACAATTCATACATCAACAGTCCACTTGGGGAAAGATTGGGTGCAGAACCCATCAATACCGACCTAGCAGATTATACAACAGACCGTGGATTAAAGGGGCTTTTTCATCTTGTTTCTGAAGAAGAAAAAGAAATCAGGAACAATGTCAGCAATCGCGTAACTGATTTGCTCAGAAAGGTATTTGCCAAGCAAGACAATTAAAATTGAATTAATTGGCAAAGATTGATTAATCCTTAAAAAGATGTATCTTTGTGCTGAAAATTGAGGGGGCGCGGAAGTCCCCTCTTTTTATTAGTAATTTCGATGATCGATTTTCAGAACATAAAAGAGCAGTTGCAAAGTCTTGTCAATGAAAAGTTGCAAAGCGAACCGGAATATTTCCTTGTAGATATAAAGGTTTCGCCCGGTAAAAAGATCGAGGTGTATATTGATGGTGACGATGGCATTAAAATTGAAAAATGTGCTGAGATAAGTCGTTATTTAGAAACTTATCTCGATACTGAACAACCGCTTGGAGAAAAATATGTGTTGGAAGTTTCCTCTCCTGGAATGAGCAACCCTTTGAAAGTGCTGCGACAGTACAAAAGAAGAATTGGTCGGGAGGTGGAAGTAACATTGAAAAGCGGCAAAAAATTAGAAGGCTTTTTGAAAGATGCTGATGATCAGAAAATTATTCTTGAAGAAATATTGAAAGACAAAAAAGAAAAGGAAATAGATCGAAAAATGCATGAAATTTTATTTGACGATTTTAAATCCACAAAATTGAAACTTAACTTTTAAAGCGATGAGCGAATTAAATTTAGTTGAATCATTTTCGGAGTTTAAGGACTTTAAAAACATTGACCGTCCTACACTTATGAAGGTATTGGAAGATGTCTTCAAAACTCTGCTTAGAAAAAAATACGGTTCTGATGACAACTTTGATATCATTGTCAATACTGACAAAGGTGACCTTGAAATTTGGCGAAGAAGAGAAATTGTAGAAAACGGTGAAGTTGAAGATCCTCTGGAGCAAATTGCAATTTCAGATGCACTTAAAATTGAGCCCGATTATGAAGTTGGCGAAGAAGCTTATGAGGAAATCACCCTGATGAGTTTTGGCAGAAGGTCTGTTTTGGCTGCACGTCAAACGCTTATTTCCCGAATTCTCGAGCTTGAAAAAGACGAAGTCTATAAGAAATACAAAGACCGTGTTGGAGAAATTATTACCGCAGAAGTATACCAGACCTGGAAAAAGGAAATTCTTTGTGTAGATGAAGAAGGCAATGAACTGATCCTGCCAAAAAGCGAACAGATTCGCAGCGATTTCTTCAAAAAAGGAGATACTGTTAGAGCTGTTGTAAAACGTGTGGAAATGCGCAACAACAATCCGGTAGTTATTCTTTCAAGAACTGATGAAGCATTTCTTGCCAAATTGATGGAAATGGAAGTCCCGGAAATTTTTGACGGACTTATTACGATCAAAAAAATTGTTAGGGAACCCGGTGAAAAAGCCAAAGTAGCTGTAGAATCCTATGACGATCGTGTAGACCCTGTTGGCGCATGTGTAGGAATGAAAGGTTCAAGAATTCATGGCATTGTTCGTGAACTAAAAAATGAGAATATTGATATTATCAACTTCACAGCAAACAACAACCTTTTAATACAAAGGGCATTGGCACCGGCCAAGATCACTTCAATGGAAGTAGATGATGAAAATAAAAAAGCCAATGTATTTTTGAAACCGGATCAGGTTTCTCTCGCAATTGGCAGAGGCGGAATGAACATCAAGCTTGCAAGTAAACTTACCGGTTACGAAATTGATGTTTTCAGGGATATTGATGAAAATGAAGAATACGATATTGAACTGGAAGAATTTTCAGACGAAATAGAAGACTGGATCATTGATGCACTGAAAGGCATTGGGTGCGATACTGCAAAAAGCGTACTCGAGTTGGAAGTGGATGAATTGGTACGCAGAACAGATTTGGAAGAAGAAACCGTTAAAGAGGTTTTGAAAATCCTTAAATCTGAATTTGATTTAGAAGAATAAAAGAGAGTACTAAGAATACATGTCAGAAGTTAAAAAAGCACAGCGACTGGCCAAGGTGGCCAAAGATCTTGGCGTAGGAACCAAAACCCTCACCGATTTTCTAACAGAAAAAGGATATGAGGTAAAAAACAATCCCGGCACTAAGATCAGCGAAGAAATGCATACTGCATTGCTAATGGAGTTTCAGAAAGATGCTGCAGCTAAGGAAAAAGCTGACGACATTAACCTGGGAGCTTCAAACAGGGAAGAAGTATCTATTTCTGATGCAAAAAAATCTTCTAAGGAAAAAGCCAAAGAAGATTCTGATGAAGTGTTTATTAACTCTCCGGGTGTAACTGAAGAAGTTGTTGAAAAAGAAGAAAAACCAGCTTCAAAAGAAGAAGAAAAAGAGACTCCAAAAAAAGAAGAGAAAAGCGAAGAAAAAACCAACTTAAAAGCCCCCAAAGTAATTGGCAATATTGACCTTGATGCCGATAAGAAGAAAAAAGCTGCCGAAAAAGAAGAAAAGAAAGAAGAAGAAAAAGAGAAAAAGAAGAAAGAAGAAAAAAGCACAGAAGAAGTTGCCAAAAAGAAAGAAGCAGATCAAGAGAAGAAAGAGGAAATAGAAGAAGCCCACGAAATAAAAACCCAGAAGACCAATCTTCAGGGGCCTAAAGTACTCGGCAAAATCGACATTACCGATAAGTTTGAAGAGCGCAAAAAAAAGGAGAAAAAAGAAGCTGCCGAAAAGAAAGAAGGAGCCAAAAAGAAACGCAGAAAAAGATTTATTAAATCTACCGATAAACCCGGCACTTCATCGAGAAAAGGACCAGACAAGAAGAAAAGATCGGATGAACCCCAGGAAGTTTCTGAAAAAGAAATTGAAGAAAAAATAAAAGCAACACTTGCCAAGCTTGGCGGAAGTCAGAAAGGCGGAAAAACACGCTCTAAATTACGGAGACAAAAACGCCAGGATATAGCTGCAAAAACCGAGGAGGAAGAATTGCAGCATGAAATAGAAAGCCAAACATTGCAGGTTACAGAATTTATCTCTGTGAGCGAATTGGCTTCTATGATGGATACAACTGCTACAGAAGTGATCAGCAAATGTATGCAACTGGGCATTATCGTTTCCATCAATCAACGCTTAGATGCCGAGGTTATAGAATTGGTAGCTGATGAATTTGGCTTTGAGGTTAAGTTTATTGATATCGAAGATCAGGAAGAAGATATTATTGAAGAAGAAGAAGACGATCCAAAAGACCTGGTAGAACGCGCACCAATTGTCACTGTTATGGGACACGTTGATCATGGTAAAACTTCATTGCTTGATCACGTTAGAAAGGCCAATGTAGCCTCAGGTGAGGCAGGTGGTATTACGCAACATATCGGTGCATATGAGGTGATAACAGAAGATGAAAAACGCGTAGTTTTCCTTGACACTCCAGGTCACGAAGCTTTTACAGCTATGCGAGCCAGGGGTGCAAAAGCAACAGACGTTGCAGTAATTGTAATTGCAGCAGATGACAGTGTAATGCCGCAAACCAAAGAGGCCATCAGTCACGCTCAGGCAGCAAGTGTCCCAATGATATTTGCCATCAACAAAATTGATAAACCTGGATCCAATCCTGAAAAAATAAAAGAACAACTGGCGGGTATGAATCTTCTTGTAGAAGACTGGGGCGGCAAGTTCCAGTGTCAGGAAATTTCAGCAAAACAGGGCTTAAATATTGACAAGCTTCTTGAAAAAATATTGTTAGAATCTGAATTGCTTGAACTCAAATCCAATCCAAAAAAACCAGCTACCGGGACTATTATTGAAGCATCCCTTGACCGTGGTAGAGGATATGTATCTACTGTTCTGGTTCAAAACGGGACTTTAAATGTAGGTGATGTTGTTACTGCCGGAGTATATTATGGTAAAGTAAAAGCCATGTTCAACGAGCGCGGTGAGCGCAAAAAAGAAGCTGGCCCTTCAACTGCCGTACAATTACTGGGCTTCAACGGAGCCCCACAGGCAGGAGAGGTTTTCCGTGTTGTAGAAAGTGACCAGGAAGCCAAGCAAGTTACTCAAAAACGCGAACAGATTATGCGTGAACAGGGCTTGCGTACCAAAAAACATATTACACTTGATGAAATCGGCAGACGATTGGCACTGGGCAACTTTAAAGAACTCAATGTTATTATCAAAGGGGATGTTGACGGTTCAATTGAAGCGCTTTCAGATGCATTGATGAAATTATCTACCGATGAAATTCAGGTAGGTGTTGTTCACAAAGGTGTAGGGCAAATTACCGAATCCGATGTGCTGCTCGCTTCAGCTTCAGATGCTATTATTATTGGCTTTCAGGTACGTCCTTCCCAGGCTGCCAGATCATTGGCCGAAAAAGAAAATATCGAGATCAGGCATTACTCTATTATCTATCAGGCTATTGATGAACTGAAAACTGCCATGGAGGGAATGTTGGAGCCTACCATTCAGGAAAACATTACCGGCAACCTTGAAGTCAAGGAGATTTTCAAAATCACCAAAGTGGGAACTGTAGGTGGTTGCGAAGCAATTGATGGAAAAATCTACAAGAACGAAAAAATCCGTGTAATCCGCGAGGGAATTGTAGTGCACAGTGGAGAATTGGAATCTCTCAAGCGCTTTAAAGATGAAGTAAAAGAAGTTGTTTCCGGACAGGAATGTGGTATTAAGATCAAAAATTACAATGACCTTCAGAAAGGTGACATTATAGAATGCTACCAGGAAAAAGAAGTGAAGCGTAAATTGTAACTTATCTGATCAAGAGCTATAACCTAAAGCAAACCCTTCAAGCTAAAATAGTTTGAAGGGTTTTTGTTTTTATCACATAGAATTTAGAATGCTAACTTTGGTATATCATTGATTTGTACTTGTTTTAGCTGCCGACAAAGTCAGGTGACATAAAATAAATTTTGAACAGATGAAACCTTATAATACCCCTGTTTATTTGGATTATAATGCTACTACTCCCGTGGATAAAAGAGTGCTGGAAAAAATGTATCCCTATTTTTCAGGGAAATTTGGCAATGCCGCCAGCAAAACCCACGCTTATGGTTGGGTGGCCGATGCAGCAGTTGAAAAAGCCCGCAAGCAGATAGCTGCACTGCTCAATGCCGATGCATCTGAAATCTCTTTTACAAGCGGCTCTACAGAAGGTATCAATTTAATCCTGAGGGGTGTGGCGGGGCTTTATCAAAGTAAGGGAAAGCACATCATCACTTGCGCTACTGAACACAAAGCCGTACTCGATACCTGCGCTGATCTTGAAAAGCAGGGTTTTGAAATTACTTATTTGCCAGTTGATAAAAATGGATTGATCGATTTAAAAACACTGGAAAATGCAATCAGGACTGATACCATTCTAATTGCCATAATGTGGGCCAATAATGAAACAGGGGTAATCCAGGATATGAAAGCAATTGCTGAAATGGCGCATCGACATAAGGTAATTCTGTTTTCAGATGCTACGCAGGCTGCCGGAAAAATAAAAATGGACATTCAGGAAACAAAAGTGGATGCGCTTTGCCTAAGTGCCCATAAATTTTATGGACCAAAAGGCGTGGGAGCCATTTACCTGAGAAGGAGAGATCCGCGTGTAAAACTACAGGCGCAAATCACCGGGGGCGGGCATGAAAAAGGGTTGCGTTCGGGCACCTTGAATGTTCCTGGAATTGTAGGCATGGGCGAAGCAGCAAAATGGGCTGCAAAGGAATATAAAGACAGGAATTTGTACTGGGGCAATCTCAGTGCCTTTTTTTTGGAAAACCTGTCGCGGAAACTCAAGGGCTGGCATGTAAACGGGGATTTTGAAAAGCGCATCAACAATACGCTTAATCTAAGATTTGAAGGCATCAAAAGTGAGCGGCTGATTAAATTACTGGCGAAAGATCTGGCCTGTTCTACGGGTTCGGCCTGCACTTCTGCCATTATGCAGCCTTCGCATGTACTAACGGCAATGGGCTTAAGCGATACTGAAGCCGATGCTTCACTGCGTTTGTCTATGGGGAAAGACACTACACAAGAGGAGATGGAGTTTGTGCTGGAGGTTTTGTCCAGGGCTGTTGAAAAATTGAGGGCTTTGTAAAGCTTCAAAATTTTGAACTTAAAAAGAGTACATTCGTTTCTAAATTTGTAAAAAACCGCAACATATGCTTTTTGTATCCGATCAAGCAAAAAAACAGATTGAAAGTATCCGAAAAAAAGACAGTCTTGGCGATGATTATTTTGTCAGGGTAAGCGTGGTGGCCGGAGGTTGCTCGGGCTTTACCTACAACATGGATTTTGACAATGAAAACCGCGATGGCGATGAGGTTTTTGAAGACAAAGGCGTGAAAATCGTTACCGATAAAAAAAGCTTTCTCTACGTATTCAACACCACGCTTGATTTCTCAGATGGACTGGAAGGAAAGGGTTTTTATTTTGACAATCCCAATGCTTCCAGAACCTGCGCCTGCGGGGAAAGTTTTGCGGTTTGATACTTATTTAAAAACCTGATTCTTTTTACAATTAAAAATTGCAAAATGTTACCTAAATGGGTAACTTTGTGTAGTGAGTGAAAATTTTAAAAGGAAAACTTTTGTTTATGGGAATGAGTTTTGGAAATTCTACAATGCTCAAACAAAACCTGTACAAAATAAAATAGATTGGGTGATTGGGCTTGTCAGAACCCTGAAGCTTATTCCTGAAAAATTTTTCAAGCATTTAAAGGGGGCAGATGGGCTCTTTGAAATGAGGGTAAAAGTTGGAAGCGATATTTACCGCATTTTTTGCTTTTTTGATAAAGGCAAGCTCATAATTTTATTAAACGGTTTTCAGAAAAAAACATCTAAGACTCCCAAAAGCGAAATAAAAAAAGCAGAACTTCTTAAAAAGCAATACTATGAAGACCAAAACAAATGATAAATTAGTTTCCTGGGACGATCATCTGGATAAAAAATATGGAAAAGTTGGCACTGCTTCCCGAAACAAATACGAAGAAGGTTTTGAAGCCTTTAAAATAGGTGTGTTAATTCAGGAAGCTCGTAAACAAAGGCACTTAACCCAGGAAGAATTGGCACTTAGGACAGGCACAACAAAAAATTATATCTCAAGGATTGAAAACAATGCCAGTGATATTAGGCTTTCGACACTGATGAGAATTATCCGCAAAGGACTTGGTGGAAATCTTAAATTAACATTGGACCTATAACCAACACCTGCGCCTGCGGGGAAAGTTTTGCGGTTTAGTATTTTTACTTTTACAATTCTATTTTTACCATTCTAGCCCTCAAGGCCTAATTATTTTTTTCAAATGACCAAAGAAGAAATCATCCAATCCTTTAATCCCAATGATCCGGGAAATGTAGAAGCGGGAATTTATAGCCTGCCCTTTACTACCGAGCAATCCGACATTGTATTGATCCCCGTTCCCTGGGAAGCAACGGTAAGTTATGGTAATGGCGCTTGGAATGGCCCCGAGGCAATTTTGCAGGCTTCGCTTCAAATGGATCTTTGCCACTATGATTATCCCGATTTGTGGAAAAGAGGCATTGCGATGGACGAGGTGGATGAGGCATTGAAAACACTGGGGAAAACGATAAAAGGAAAGGCCGCCAAAATTATTGAGGCCCTGGAACTCGGAAAAGATCCCCAAAAGGATGAAAAGCTGAAATCCTATTATAAGGAGGTAAATGCCGCCTGCGAAAAAATGAACAAATGGGTGGAAGAAAGAACACAGTTTTGGCTGGATAAAGGAAAAATTGTCGGGCTTGTGGGAGGCGACCACAGTTCACCATTGGGTTTTTTGAGAACACTTTCAAAACAGCATAAAAGCTTTGGAATCCTTACCGTTGATGCCCACATGGATTTTCGCAAGGCTTATGAAGGTTTTACTTATTCCCATGCATCTATATTTTACAATGCGCTTCAGCTCGGTCAAGTTGAGAAAATAGTACAACTTGGTATCCGGGATTATTGCCAGGAAGAGTTGGATTTTGCCAGGAATCAAAATAAACGCATAGCTGTCTATTATGATAAAGCAATTAAACGCGCTCAAATGCAAGGTGAAACAGTTCATGCGCTCTTTCAGAAAATAATTGATGAACTGCCCGAAAAGGTGTATGTATCAATTGATATCGATGGACTGGATCCGGCACTTTGCCCCAATACCGGCACTCCTGTACCCGGTGGATTGCAATTTGAGGAGACAATTTACCTGATTCAGCTTTTAAAAGAAAGTGGCAGAAAAATCATTGGTTTTGACCTGTGTGAAGTAACTCCCGGCAATGATGACTGGGATGGAAATGTCGGATCGCGCTTGCTTTACCAGCTTTGCGGTCTTGCCAGTTGATTTGCTTATTTTTGACCTGAATATTTCTCACACAATAATACAACCCAGCAAATGACACAATTCAATCCCTGGCATGATGTGCCGGTTAATTTCAATAAAGAAGAAGCCATTACCGATGCCATAATTGAAATCCCATCAGGAAGCAGGGCAAAATATGAATTGGATAAAACTACAGGGCTGATTCGCCTCGACAGAGTGCTGTATTCTTCGGTTTATTATCCTGCCAATTACGGGTTTATTCCTCAAACCCTGGGTGAAGACCACGATCCGCTCGATATTTTGGTGCTTTCTCAAATTGCCCTAAACCCTTCCTGTATTGTAAGGGCAAAAATAATCGGTGTAATGGGAATGATCGATCAGGGAGAGCCCGATGATAAAATCATTGCAGTAGCTGTTGATGATATGAGTGTCAACCACATCAATTTCATCAGTGATTTGCCTCCTATGTTCAGTTCAGAACTCAGGGAGTTTTTTGAACAGTACAAAAAACTTGAAGAAAAAGAAGTCTTTGTGGACAAATTCCAGAAAAAAGACAAAGCGATCGAAATTCTGGAAAATGCCATTCAACGCTATAATAAGCAAATAAGAAAGTAAGCAAGGAAACCTATTTCACCCCAGCCATTGCTTCATCCACATTGATCAGGTGGTCGGCTATTTTTTCTGCGCGGTTCAGGTAGTCTAGATATATAACCCCGGCACGAGGGCTGTAAATATTTTTCTCCAACCTGTTGTAGTGGTTCCTTTTTAGGTCTTTATGCATTTTATTGATCTGGTCTTCCAGCTCCTGAGCTTCATTAATATCGACTTCATTGAAAGGCAGGTTTAAATTTTTTCGTACTTTTTTCAGCGCTGAATATACCAGGTCTAAAAATTCCCTTAGTTCTTGCATTGCATCTTCAGGTAACTTTATATTGTGCTTTTGCATGCGCTCGTAGTTTCGTGTCATTTGATAATAAATGTCTGCCACGCGCTCCATGTCATTAGCTATGCTCAGCATATTCCGTACTATTTTGGAAGAAGCAAAACTCAAATCAAATTCTGAGACTTTTGTCAGGTAATTCACAATTTCCAGCTCCAGATCATCGGTGATTTCCTCCCGCTTTTTTAGCTTATCGATAATATTTTTCTTGTTTTTTGGATTGTCAAAAAGCAGGGCTGAAAAACTGTAGCCCATTTTATCGAGTACCTTTCCAAAATTCTGAAGTTCTTTTTGTGCCTCTTCAAGCGAAAGCTCTGGTGTGGACATCACCCCGGAAGAAATGTATTGCAACCTGAACTCTTCATCACTGGCGTCTTTTGTAGGTTGTATGCGAATTAACAGTCTGTCGAATAAAGGAATTAGCGGGAAAAGGAATACAGTGTTGATTACATTAAATGCAGTGTGAAACAAAGCCAGTGCAATAGTTGCATTTTGTCGCGATTCGGGGTTGCTGTCAAAAAGGGAATACGATGCACTGAATGTTTCAGACAAAACAAAATCCAGACCTTTGATAAAAGGCATTAAAAGCAATGCCATCCAAATTACCCCGAGAAAATTGAAGAAAAAGTGAAAGCGCGCAGCTCGTTTGGAATGTACGTTTGCAATTGATGAAGCAATATTTGCTGTTACTGTAGTGCCAATATTTTCTCCCAAAACCATTGCCGCAGCAAGCGGAAATGTAATCCATCCCTGCGCCAGTATTACCATTGTAAAAGCCATTGATGCACTTGAAGATTGCAGTATAATGGTAAGTATGATCCCCGCTGCTATAAAAAACAAAGTGCTCAAAAAGCCTGAATTGATAAAAGGATCAAAATAATCTAAAATTTGTGTGTTGTTTTCGATGTTAGGGATGGTATGTTGTAACAAGCTTAATCCGAGAAACAATACGGCAAAGCCAATAATAAAACTTGCAATATTCTGAAAAGCAGCTTTTCTGGAAAAAAGTAATGGGAAAACCAGGCCTGTGAGTATGAGGGCGATTGTAGTGCTTTCAAATTTGAAACCCACTATGGCTATCATCCATGCTGTAATGGTGGTGCCGATGTTTGCCCCCATTACCACACCCATTGATTCGCTCAGTGTGAGAATTCCGGCATTTACAAAACTTACAACCATTACAGTGGTAGCAGAAGAAGACTGCACAAGAGCTGTTGTGAGAAACCCTGAGAGTACACCGCTAAAAGTTGTAGAAGTAACAGAGCGCAAAAGACTTCTAAGCTTTTCTCCTGCCAGCTTTTGAAGGGCATCGCTCATTATTTTCATGCCGTAAATAAAAAGCCCCAGGGAGCCGATAAGTTGCAGGAAATCTAAAATGGTATAGGTCATCTGGTATTAAGAAATTGTTAAGCAAAAATAAGTATCAAATTTGGCACCTATTCCAACAAATGATTAACTAATTGTTAATTCTCTAAAGTGGACTCTCTAAAAACCTGAGTTCGGAAATTCTTTATTGCTCAGAATGCCAGAAAATAGTGAGATTCGACTGGAAATATTGATGGAATAGCGGGCTATTTTGAGATATTTCCGGGAAGAAGATTGCTGTTTTCTGGCATTTTAAATCCATAAAACACAATTTGCTGCGTTGCATTTGCTTGATTTATCCCGATAAACCTTCTCAAACGCGCCTTGCCTATTACGTTTTAGTGAATTTCTGAGCTCTTAAATAATTATCGAAATCAGGTTAAAAGTATAAATAAATTTCACTCAATTTGAATGCAATGCAAAATAAGGATGATGTATCAAAATTGAAAGAATAACAATACTCCAATAAACTCTATATTTATAGATTGAAAAATAATACTTGAAAAAACCTTACACTTTGATTAATTTAGTCAGCTTGATCGTCAATTCTATATTAGTCGTCATTTAAAAAAATGTTGTCGTGAAAAAAAATATTCTGATTCTTGCTGCACTGGTATTTAGTGTAGCATTTCTTTTTGCCCAGGATAATGTTGGAGTGGGTACACTCAACCCCGACCCCAGTGCTATTCTCGACTTATCATCTAGTGAGAAAGGCATACTGATTCCCCGAATGGATTCTACGGAAAGAAATGCCATTGCCAGTCCTGCTCGGGGGCTAATGGTCTATGATACCGATTATGACCAGTTTTGGTATTTTGATGGAGTTGTTTGGGTTAGGGCAGTAGGAACGCCCGGCCCACAGGGTCCGCAAGGACCAGTTGGTCCCACGGGAGCAACAGGCCCTCAAGGTCCGCAAGGTAGTCCCGGGCCGGCAGGACCACAGGGCGATCCTGGTTCACAAGGTCCTCAAGGCGACCCCGGTCCACAGGGACCGATTGGTCAAACTGGCCCGCAAGGCCCGCAAGGCCCGCAAGGCCCGCAGGGACCTCAAGGTGACCCTGGTCCCACAGGCCCTCAAGGACCAATAGGTCAGACAGGTCCACAGGGGCCGCAAGGCGATCCTGGACCAACAGGGCCACAGGGGCCAATCGGTCAAACAGGACCAGCCGGGCCTCAAGGCGCAACAGGCCCTCAGGGAGCGACAGGACCACAAGGACCTCCCGGCCCCACAGCAGATGTAGTTAGCACCTCACTTACTTCTAATATTGAAATTACGGCTGCTTCATATTCCAATGTGCCCGGATTAAGCACCTTGACTTTTACAGCTACCAAATCAACTGCTTTGGTAATGTTTTCTGCTTCGGGTTTTGCCTATACCAATTCTATGGCCAATGTGCTTTTTAGGGTAAGAAACACTACAAACAATAGCACCATAGGTGGAACAAACACTACCATGCAAAGCTATGATGATGTTACCGGCACTATTACTCCCTGGAGCTGTACATTTACAAAAGTGATCAGCGGACTAACAGTAGGAAATTCTTATACCTTAAGGGTACAGGGATACACTGATGGAATCTTTGGAACTTTAAATGCCGTTGTGTGGCCAAGCACCCACGATTCGCATCATATGACACTTTCCGTATTGCAATAAAACCAGTTTTGCCCTTACAGGAGAAACTATAAATATTCTTAACTTAGACCTACAATTTTTGCCATATACTTAAGCTGAAATTATAATGAAGATCAATTATTATAAAGAATTGTTTTTAACATTGCTCCTGTTCGCAGGATCCTTATTCAGTGTTTTTTCCCAGGCACTGGTCAACAACAACGGGGCACTTATTTCCATCAAGGACAGTGCACTGGTAATTGTAAAAACCAATTCGGTAAACAATGAAACGGGATACATCAGTAATGCGGGGCGTTTTATTATAGAAGAGGACTTTATCAATACTGATACCGCAACAGGTGGAATGGCCAAAGGCCGCTACGAAGTGGAAAGACACTGGGAAAATAGCGGGGTCTTTATAGCAGATTCAAGCACAGTAGAATTGTACGGTGCCAATCAATTGATCACCGGTGATTCCGTTACGGAATTTTACCACTTGCAATTGACAGGAACAGGAATTAAAACACAAACCATTGATGCCAAAGTCAACAGTCTTTTAGAGCTCAATGACAGGGAATTGGCCACTGATACCAGTAAAATGTTTGTGATAAACCCCGGAGTAAGTGCAGTTTCACGAACAACAGGTTTTGTAAGCAGTCTTGCTGATGGCAGGCTTTCCAGGGAAATGAACAGGGATACTACTTATCTTTTTCCCGTAGGTTCATCTATTGGCACTCAGCGTTATCGACCTATTACAATCACTCCGCCAGTATCCAACCCCAAAACCTTTGAAGTAAGAATGGCTAATGTGGATGCTACGAGTGAAGGATTTGACAGAAGTGAAACTGCCCCGGATATTTGCGAGATCAACCCCGAATTTTATCACCTGATTGATACCACAGAAGGTCAGGGCGCTGTTGATCTTACTTTCTTCTACGATGCTGCATCCGATGGCGACTGGAGCGAAGTAGCACACTGGGAAGGTGTTCCACAATGGGAAAGCACACGCCCCAATCCGGGCGGAGTATCTGGTGCTTTCAATACTTTAGCAATTAATGGCTGGGACACTTATCAATACGAAGCATATGCTCTGGCCAGACCGAGTCCAAGCCTTGATTATTCAAATGTGAATGATGTGAGTTGTTACGGAAATAATGATGGAGTTATAGTTGTAGATGCGATTATCGGAACCCCGGATTTCACTTACGAATGGAATGCCCCGGGATTAAGCGGAGATAGTATTTCCGGTCTATCGCCAGGCGAATATAGCCTTACTATCACCGATGCTAACAATTGCCAGGCAACAGATACGCTTGTAATTTATGAACCGGACAGTCTTGAGCTTGAGGCAAGTGCCGATGTTACAATTTCATATGGCACATCAACCGACCTTGAGGTAATATACACTGCGGGAGGTGCTCCTTTTTACGAGTACTTATGGGAGCCGGATGCTGGATTAAATAACACTACCGGTGAATATGTGACAGCTTCTCCCGATTCCACAACCAGTTATATTGTTACAGTAATAGATGAGAATGGTTGTAGAAAAACAGATACTGTAGTTGTTAACGTTGACCATACGCTTTATGTATTTCCAGAGGGTTTCACTCCCAATGGGGATGGCCACAATGACAATTATGAAATTATCAAGAGTGAAGGAGTGGAAGTGCTGGAGTTCAAAATATACAATCGCTGGGGGGAATTGATCTATACAGATAATGCAGGAAACTGGGATGGGCGATATAAAGGAACACTACAAGCTATGGACACTTATCTTTTCAGAGCCGACATTGAACTTCCAAATGGAAGTCGTGTAAGTGAATCCGGTGATTTTGTTCTCGTTAGATAAAATTAATAATCCAAACAAGCATGAATTTTTTTAATCAAAAATCACACATGAAGATGATTAAAATAAATTCATGTGAGAGCGAAGCGGTTCCATCTGTGCAGAAATTTTTCTGCATTTTTGGAACAAGCAGAAAAATTTTAAACAGATGAAAAAATTAATTGTCGTTATTATAATTTTCACATTCGGGAGTGAATTGCTAAAAGCCCAGGATGTGCATTTCTCACAATTTTTTAATGTACCAGTCTTTTTTAATCCGGCAATGACGGGAAACTTTGATGGAAGCTTTAGGGCTACAGCAATTTATCGCAATCAGTGGCCGGGACCAATCAATGGAAGAACTTCTTTTTCAACACCAGGCTTATCTGCAGATGCACCTATTCGATTGAAAAATAGTGATATGATTGGTGTGGGTGCCTATTTTGTGAATGACCGTTCTGCCGGAGCAAATTTAAAGCGTGTCAATTTTATGGCTTCTGTAGCGTATCACAAAGTAATTGCAAAAAATCACGCATTGTCATTTGGGCTTCAGGGTGGTTATCTTCAGTATAGTTTGCAGGATATTAAATTTGGAGACCAATATGATGAGCTCAATAATTTTGTTGGAGGAGGGGCGGATCAGGGTCTTGCGGGCAATGCTGCCAATTTTGATTTAAATATAGGCATTGCATGGAACTCCAGGCTATCGGAAGACTTGCGTTTTTCATTTGGTGTAGCAGCATTTCATATTTTAGAACCTGAAATTTCTTTTTCCGACCAAAGCAGAGCCGGTAATGTACCAAGAAGATACAATGCGAACCTGAGCTTTGACTGGCGGTTGAACGATAAAATTTCGCTTTTACCTGCCTATTTATATATGCATCAGGCCAAAGCTTCACAGCATAATTTCGGACTTGCTTCTGCCATCAACCTCAAAGAAAAAACCGAGCTCTTGCTCGGAGCATTTTACCGCGTAAAAGATGCTGTAATACCTTATGTAGGACTTCAGTACCACAGCTTTAAACTTGGATTGTCATATGATGTTAATGCTTCCACATTGAATGCCACAAATGGAGCTGCGGAATTATCATTGACTTATACCGCTCCTTATGTGCCTGTTCCCGAAGTAGATCCATCGCTGTATTGTCCGAGATTTTAATAAACAACTAACAGAAGATTTATAATGAAATTTAAATCCCTAATCTTTATACTTGCTATTGTCTTACCATACCTGCTTTTTGCGCAGGAAAACTCCAATGCAGAAAAACAGGATCCCCTCAAAGATTTGCCCTACAAGAAAAAGCTGAAATTCGCTGACAATGCATTTGAATATGGCAATTATTTTCAGGCTATGGAGCTCTATAAAAGTTTTTTGGAGGAACGCCCAGGCAACAATCAACTGTTTTACAAAATTGCCTACTGCTACATGGAAGCCAGAGACTATAAAAATGCAGAATCACATTTTAAAAAAGCTATTTCCGCGGGCAATACCAATGCCGAGACCTACTATTACAAAGCATTGATGCTGAATATGCAAGGCAAATATGATGCAGCTAAAAATACCTACGCTGATGCAGTAAAGAAAAACACCGCGCCCTGGTCAGATAGGGCTAAACAGAAAATTGAATTCTGTGAGTTTGCCAAGAAATTGATTAAAGATTCGGTGAATTATAAAGTCACACATTTGGAGCGGCCTGTAAATGGCCCTTTTACAGAGTATGCTCCACGTGTTTATGATGCTGAATTTTATTATTCTTCATTGAATATGGATAGCATTCTAAATCAGCAATTTTACCGGGGAAATAAAAAGCATTATTCCAGAATTTATACTAAAATACCTGCTCCTAAAGGAGAAAATTGGAAAGCCGTAAAACCTTTGTCTCCACCATTCAATGGTCCTGATTTCCACTCCGGTAATTTCAGCTTATCTGCGGATGGTAAAAGGGCATATTTTACAAAATGTCAGGACGAAGGCAATGCCAATATCACTTGTAAGATATTTCAGACTACAAAAATTGGCGGATCATGGTCGGAAGCAGTAGCACTTGGAAATGAAGTGAATGCATCCAAATCAAACAACACACATCCGGCCGTTGCGGAGTCTGAAGGAGATTTTGACATCCTTTATTTTTCCTCTGACAGAAATGATGGTGAAGGCGGCTATGATATTTATTATGCAGAGGTTGGTGAAAACGGGAAAGTAAATAGCGTAAACAATTTAGGCCCGGTGATCAACACCTCGGGCAATGAAAAAACACCCCTTTACTATGCGGAGCATGGCCTGCTTTATTTCAGTTCTGATATGCATCCGGGCTTGGGCGGTTTCGACAATTTCAGTGCTGAAGGAAGTTTGCAAGAATGGACTGAACCAGTTAACCTGGGTTACCCAATCAACTCCAGTGCCGATGATCAGTTTTACGCCCCCGGAGAAGACAGGCGAAGCTATTATTTCGTTTCCAATCGTCCCGGTATCATTGGTCTGAAAAGTGAAACCTGCTGCGATGATATTTTTATGGCCAAAGATTTGTTTGTCCCCGATTTTGCTGTAAAAGGTAAAATTAAAGAACAAGTAGATTCTACAACAACAAGTCCGCTTAAAGGGGTGGACATAGCAATTTACAGTGTTGAGAATGGTAAACGAGCACTTTTTGCCATTGATTCAAACAAGAACCTTACAAGTTATTTTCACAATCTGAAGGCCGGTAAAGATTTTGAAATGGAATTTAAAAAACAAGGCTATTTCACTTTTACTGAAAGCATCCAAACGAAAGGTGTTTTTGAGTCGGATACTTTTGAAGTGGATGCTACTTTGGAAAAAATCAGAAAAGACAAGTCCTATACGCTAAGCAATATTTATTATGCATACAACAGCGCAGAACTCAATGAAGCATCAAAAGAAACCCTTGATCAGCTTTATACAATTCTCTCAGAAAATGAAAGCCTGATATTTGAGCTTTCTTCTCATACCGACAGTATTGGATCAGCCGGTTACAATCAGCGTTTATCCCAAAAAAGAGCGCAGGCCTGTGTAGATTATTTGCTTGAAAAAGGCGTGTCAAAAGATCAGTTAATTGCAAAAGGCTATGGCGAAAGTCAACCCATTGCACCCAATACAAAACCCGATGGCAGTGATAATCCTGAAGGCCGTGCCATGAACAGGAGGACAGAATATAAAGTAATTGGTGAATTTGAATTTGAAGGTGATCAAGTGCTTTTCAAAGAAGGGCAGTAATTATCAAATTCAGATCAATAACTTCTTAGAATCTCAAATTCTACCCTGCGATTGATTCTGCGGTCTTCATCGGTTTTTTCTTCTTTAATGATCGGTTTTGAGCTGCCATAACCTATGGCGATAATCCGCTCCTCAGCTATTTTACCTTTGTCGATGATAAACTTTTTAATGGCATCTGCCCGGTCTTGTGATAGCTCGTTATTGTGAGCTGGGTCGCCCTTTGAGTCAGTATGCCCGCCAATTTTTAATTTTTTATCCGGATTGTCCAGCATAAAGTCCACGAGTTTGATCAGGTCGCCTTTCATTTCAGGCAATATCTCAGCGCTGTTGCTGGCAAATTCAATACTCTCAAATTTGATGCGCACTTTGTTGATCATTTCTGCATTCACAGTGAAACTTGTATCCTGATTCAATCTGAATGCTTGCTCAATACGAAAGAAATCTTCGCCCTGAATTACGAGCAAATATTCATTGTCTTCAATCAGGTTGAAATCAAAACTCCCGTCTTCTCTTATAAATTTTGGCGCAACTTCAATACCTCTACTCAAATCAATAACAGAAACCATCCCCTTCAAAGGTTTTCCAGAACTGGAATCGATCAAAACTCCTGAAAAATTGGTGTAAGCCATTGGTTGTGCTTCCATAGGTAGTGGAAAAGAATAGAGGTTAAGGTTTTCCATATTCTTTCCCTCGGAGCGGGCATAAAATAGCTGCTTCGATTCAGAATCTATTGTGAAATAAAATTCATCACCTTTGCCATTTACCAATGGGCCAATATTTCTAGGCTCTGTCCAATCTCCATCGATATAGTAGCTTTTGTAAATGTCGAAATTGCCAAAATTCAGCAACTGATTGTTTGAGCTAAAATAGAGCAGGTTGAATTTAGGGTGGATAAACGGACTGACTTCTACACCTATGGTATTTATCTTGGGGCCAAGATTGTATGCTCTGCCCCATTTGTCATTTTTCCCTTTTACAGAATAATAAATATCAGTCCCGCCAAAACCACCTTTGCGTCCCGAAGAAAAATACAAAGTGTCACCACTTATGCTAAGCGCGGGATGAGAATCCCATTCTTCGCTGTTTACATTCGGGCCGAGGTTTTTGACATTTCCCCAGGAACCGTTTCTCTTTCTTTCGGCACTGTATATATCACAATTTCCAAAACCATCCGGTGCATGGCAGCGCACGAAATAAATCATTTGATTGTCAGGACTCAGACAAGCAGAGCCCTCATTGTAAGCGCTGTTAATTCCTTCATATGCTTGAGCAGCTGTCCATTGGTCGGGGCCTAGTCGTTCGCTGTAAAAAATATCCTCGTTAACAAATTCATCTCCTCTATTGCGCATAATATTGCGCTTAGATGTAAACAGCAATATATCATCACTGCTGTTTAATGCTGGCCCATAATCTGCATATGGAGAATTGATAGAGTCTCCCATATTGAGCAATATCCCTTGTGGTGGTTGTATGGTATCGATTTGCCTGCGGTATTCTACCAATTCGTAATAATAATCAATAGGCACATAATCTGAGGGCTTTTCCGGATTATATGCTTCAAAGTTCTTTCTCACTTTGTCTGCATCTTCCTTAATGTTTTTGAGCAAAATCCTGTAAATCCATTTGGCGTGTTCTATTTCATTATTTTTTTCATACAATTGGCCGAGCATCCAGAGCAAGTCGCTGTCATGCGCAAAGTTCAAAATTCCGAATTTGCTAATATAATCTTCCAGCAAGGGCAATAAATCCTCCCATTTCTCCTTTTGATGAAATTTTTTAAGCCGCTTTAAATTATTCTCGTGCTGGTAAAAATCTAATTTGTGCAGATTTTGAAAAACGAATGCTGCTTTTTCAGTTTTCAGGCTATTTGCTGCTCCAGGTTTTATTTTATCCTTGCTAATGCGTACAGCATTTTTATCGAGTCCATTATTTTGAGCAGACAGCGATAGAACAACGCAATAACTCAAAATAATTACTGTGATAAAACACCTGAAGTACATATTCCTCAAATTATTAACCTGAATTCTGAAATTATTTATTGCTCTGAATACCCTTAAATAATTATTGTAATCAGGTTATTACTTTCTAAGGTAAATAATTTTAAAATTGTAGAAATTTTAAAATGCACCAGAACTTGTTTTTTGATGATTTCAGGGTATTGAATTGACTTAAAAAAAAGACACTTTCCTTTAAAAAAAGAGAAATGTGAATAAATCAGGAAAATAGCCTAAGGAAAAAAGCTGGTTTTGGGCTTAAACCTCAACCCAAGTGAATAGGAATCCCGCTTATTTTTTTGGGAAGCGCATTTTATAGGCAATATCTATATCTCCTTTGCTGATGGATCTTAATTTGCGCTGAAGCCTTCTTTTTTTCATCCCACCCAAATGGTCGGTAAACAAAACACCTTCAATATGATCATATTCGTGCTGTATCACGCGGGCATTTAGTCCGTCAAAAGCTTCTTCTTTCAAGATAAAGTTTTCATCGTAATATTCAATTTTGATATTCCTCTGCCGCTTTACTTTCTCGCGAATGCCCGGAATGCTCAGGCAGCCTTCTTCAAAGTCCCATATTTTACCCCATTCTTCTGTTATGATGGGATTGATAAATACTTTTTGAATGCCCTGGTCTTCTTTTCCTTTTTCATCTTCATAAATGGATTCGGTATCAACCACAAAAAGCCTGATGGGCAGTCCTATCTGTGGAGCAGCAAGCCCTACACCGGGAGCATTGTGCATGGTTTGTTTCATGTTTTCGATCAGCTCGTTTAATTTTGGATAGTTCTGATCAATTTCATTGGTCTCCTGTCTCAACACAGGGTCGCCAAAAGCTACTATTGGAAGAATCATTATTGCTTAATTTATTAATTGCTGAAGCAGTACTCTCAAGTGCAAAAATAATCAAAAATTAGCTGCTTTCTTTTATAGCAATTAAGGGTTGTTCTACAAATCATCATTTTACCACTATCGCTTAACTCAACCTACAGATTGCTAAATTTGTTTGCCAATAGGCAAATATTTTGCTGTGCTGCTTTTATCCACAGATTTTTTATGTAAGGGCACAATTTGTCATGTATTCTTGATATCCGACATACATTGCTTAAATTAGTACTAAAATATTGATGCACTCAAGCTTCAGAACAGAATTAGATCCTAAGGATTTTCCGCATAAACTTGCACACAGCGATGGCATTGTTTCCGTGGGTTCCTGCTTTGCCGACCATTTGAGCAGCAAGTTGCAGTATTATAAATTTAAAGTTTGTGCCCGCCCCTATGGTGTAATTTACAGCCCTTTGGTAATTGCCCATAATTTAAGAAATACCATAGCTGGTGTTAGTTTTGATGAGAGATACCTGGTTCAGCAAAACGGACTTTGGCACAGCTTTATACATCACGGGAGTTTTTCTGCTCCTGATAAAAACGAATTGTTAAAACGTATTTCGGAAAGTGAAAAAAACTTGAAACAAAGTTTAAAATCAGCAAAACTTTTGATCCTCACATTTGGAAGCAGTTATACTTATTTTTATAAAAAAGAAGCCTTTGCTGTAGCCAATTGTCATAAAATTTCTGCACGTGAATTCGAGCGAATACTCATCTCACACGAAAGAAGCTTTGCTGAATTAAATATACTTATTCAGGATTTAGAGGCTTTTAATCCTAAGCTGAAAATATTATTAAGCGTAAGTCCGGTCAGGCATTTAAAAGATGGCTTTCATCAAAACCAGCTCAGCAAAGCGCATTTGTTGTTGGCCTGTGATCAGTTGGTACAGGCACATGATGAAGTGTATTATTTTCCCGCCTATGAGTTGCTGATGGATGACCTCAGGGATTATCGTTTTTATGCTTCTGATATGTTGCACCCCAACGATTCAGCTATCAATTATATTTGGGAAAAATGGGTCAAAGCTTTTATTTCGGAAAAGAGCAAGTCATTGCTAAAAGAAATTGATGCCATTCAAAAAGGCATAGCACATCGCCCGCTGCATTCCTTGCCCGAATCAGAAAAGGCATTTGCAAAAAAGTTGCTGCAAAAGATAGATCAATTGAAGGAAAAAATTCCGGAACTTGATTTTGAAAAAGAATCGGAAAAATTGCTTCAGCGATAAGCCAGTATGTATATTACCATAGCAATGACCGGCACGGGAATTTCACCTTCTATTACCCATTTGTCTTTGTATCTATTGTCTATAGCTTCTACTTTGTTTTTGCTAATTCTGAATTCTTCCGGGTTAGGCCCATGAAGCCTTTTAATGGTTTTTCCATTCCAAATAAATTCATTCAGGGAATTGCCCCAGCGCCATTTTAAAATATTGTTTTCCCACACATAACCACTTGTTACTTTTTCATCGTCTCCCCATTTGAAAAGATACCCATCAAAAGTGTAGATTTTACCGGGATCTTTCCATTGAGGTATTAGTGTATATCCATCCCATATGTATTCAATATTTATATCGCTCATGCTCCAAATAGAACCTGATGTATTGTTTACATCAGGCACATTATCGGGATATTTTAAAAAATCCCTGGTAAGGGAATCTTTCATTGAATGCCTGAGCTGCAAGTGGTGAAAAAGCGTTGAAAGCACTATTGAATTGGCATTCCCATCTTCGTAATAGGCCAATAATGTATCGTTTTGTCCGTGGAACAAGCTGTAGCCGCCCAAATTGTTTTTTCGCCAGTAGGCCAATAGCAGGACTTCTTTTGTAGCCTCTATCGGCTGAAAATAATACCCGCCATCATAAGTGTAATAAAGCTTTTCTCTTTTGTTTCTGCTGTTTATTTCCGACCATTGCTCAGCAAAAATATCTTCCCCTTGAATTCTTAGCAATATGAACCTTCGTTTAGCTTCTATTCCTTTGAAAACTTCATTTTGTTTGAAGCTATACAATATTCGCCCGGAATTATTTTTAACAACTGTATTGGTGCTGGATACATGTAGCAAAGGGGTGCCAGAGCTGTCTCGAAAAACAAAATCATCAATTGCGGAAACTTCAAATTTTGCAAGGATCAAAAAAATGAGCAGAAACCAATATTTTCCCATAATCCGATTGAGTTTAGTCAGCGAAGTGTCCGGTTTCAACGATTTACCAGGCCATAAATAACCATAGCAATAACAGGTACAGGTATTTCACCATCAATTGCCCACTGGTTGGCATCACTTTCTGTCCACATGCTTTTAACCACTGTTCCCTGGATAATATATTCTTCCTGCTCCGGGCCATAGCGCCTTCTAATGGTTCTACCATTCCACACAAATTCATCTTTGGAAGTGTACCAGCGTCTGCGCAAAATATTGTTTTCCCAAATAAATTCTTCATTGCCGCTGCTGCTCCATACCCGCCTTAGAATAAGGCCATCATAGGTCCATTCCTGCATGGGGTTATTGCCCCATCTGCGTCTGAGAACATAGCCATCCCATTCAAACTCCTGATTGCCACCGCCCCACATTCTTCTTATAGTGCCGGAAGTATTTGTCACATCAGGCACTGTTTTATCAGGAGGTTCATAGGCTGCCACAAGTGTTTCGGACATAGCATTCGAAGTTTGGAAATAATGAAAAAGTGCAGTCAGTAAAACATCTTTAGCGTTTTGGTCGGGATAAAAAGCTAAAAGTGAATCGTTTTTTCCGTGGTATAAACTAAATCCCCCTGCTTTGTTTTTTTGCCAGTAGGCCAGCAATAAAGTTTCTGTGCTTTGCTCCGATGGCCGGATATAATAACCTCCTCCATAGGTAAAATAAATTACCTGGCCTTTTTTTTGGCCGAGGACTTCACCACTTTTTTTGCTGAAAATATTTTCTGATTTGAGCATCAGCAGAATATCCTTGCGCTTTTCACCGGTTCCGCTAAAAATTATATTGCCCTGGATATTGTATAAAATTCGCCCCTTTTCATTTTTAATAAGCGCATCAGAAACATGCAGCAAAGGTGTACCAGAACTATCGCGAAAAGTAAATACTTCTGATGCCCAGGTATTGAGCCCGGCTAAAATCAGAAAAATCAGAAAAAACCACTTTTTTTGCATCATGAGAATAACGGAGACACAAAGAAATAATTCCTTTGCTAATTTTTGGGCTTTTATGAATAATAATTCGGGCTATTGTATTATTGTTGTCTGAATCAAAAAGATTTTGAATTTTATGATTTACCTACAGGAATTGCTCCATGCCCTATATTCTGAAGAACTGGAAAAATTAAAAAGCCTACACTTGCGAGGTGTAGAAGCTAAAGTATTTGAATATGTAAAATCTCAAGACACTTCTTTTTCAGTTCCAGAAGCAGCAAATTCTTTAGATATAAGCGAAGCACATTTCAGGAAAGTTCACTCCAAATTATTGCAAAAGGCATATGATAAACTTGTTCCTGAGGGCGAGGTGAAATTATTACATTTTTTATCAAGAAGATATTTGCACAACCAAGTAAAACACGAGTTGTTTAAATTAGAAAAAAAGCTTTTAGAATCCAGTGATAAAAATGGTCTTGAACACTTGTTTTTTAATGCTGTAGAACTTTTTCTAAATGCCAATCTTGAAATTTATGATGCCAATTTTTTGAAAGAACTTCGCAAAAAGTACACGCAATACGGGAAAGAGCAGGCTGAATACAAGCATGTGATAATTGAACTGCAGGAGTACTACAACAAGGTTAGCTACATTTCAAGAAAATATGCAGTTACAGATCAAAAACGCATTGATTTCTTAAAAGACATTGATCAAAAACTAAATTATTTCGAGCAGCAATTACTTTCAGTTGTAGACCCTTTGGCCCATTTCTGGTTTTATTATTTCAAGGTGCATTATTATGAAAACTCAGGCGTAAGGAGGGAAAAGAAACAAGCGTTATTGTACAAAGTAATTGAAGTGTATGATAAAAATTCTCATTGTTTTCCTGAATATTTCAAGATCAATCCGACATTAAATTTAGCATTGACCTATTACGATCAATCAGATTTTGAACTTGCTTACAAGTACTTTGAAAAAATTTTCACTCAATATCCCGAATGGATGAAAGGGGCTATTTTTTATGTAGATATTTTCATACAACTGCATATAGCAATGGGCAAATATGCTAAGGCTGGGGAATTGATTTATTTTTATTATCGATTCGACAAGCAAAAGCCCTATAAATACAATGGAAAAAACTTTGGCGCACTATCTATTTTAGGCTTGGTTTATTTATTAGAAGAAAATTATGAGACAGCTTACAAATGCATCCAAAAAGCTCAGCAGCTTTGTGTAAAAACCAACTTTTATTACTTAGAGTCCATGATTCGTATTTTTGAAAATGCTTATTTCTTTTTAATTGATGATTTTGTTGTTTCTGAGCAATTAACGGCTAAGAACATCAAGTTTCACCAATATAAAAAATGTGGTGCCGAAGGCGATTTTTTTATGGGATTCCACCGTTTAATCACAGCATTCAGCAAGTATAAATTCGACCACAAAATCCCTAATGAAAAACATAAGCTGTTCTACAAGCAGTGGCAAAGTTCCGAATTTGCTTTTATTGGTCAGTTGCTGAAAAAAATGAAAAATGAGATTGACCTGAAAAACTGGCCTGACGAGGAGTAACAATTACAGCATTTTGGGATGATAACAATCTGATTGCTATGTTAACTTTGACAAAGATCAAATTATAAAGGAAAACTGACTAAATGGTTTCCAATCATCAAAAAACACAAATGCTGTATAATGACATTGTTTGTTAGGCAAATTTGATCAAGACATACTGTTGTCGAAAGGGAAGTGCTAGGTTGTGCTTCCTTTTTTTATCCCTCAAAATGGAAAGAAATCAATATAGTGCGTGTTTGCAACTTATCCAGGACACCTGAATAAATCAAGTTGTTGTTTACAGCATGTACATTATAGAGACCGTTGGAAATTTTTATTTCAGGAGAAAATATAAAAAGCGGAAAGAAAAACTGTACTCCTATGCCATATTCATAAGAAAAATCATGACGGCCAATTTTTATCTGGTCTTCAGCCAATCGGGCTTTAGCATTAGAAGCAAGATCCAGGTTATACTTCAATCCGGCCAACACATAGATGCGCATATCATTGATTGGCTTTGATTTTAAGCGAAGGCTTATAGGAAAATTGATATTGATGGATTCTATGTTTTTTGAAACTATAGAATCATTATAGAGTGTAAATTCAAGAGATTTATCAGCAAATGAAAGGGCAGGAACGAATCGCAGGTCAAAATGCTTTCCCAGTTTTAAATTTGTAATAATTCCCAGGTTAAAACCCGGGCCTCTTTTAGCTCCAATATTAAGAATGGTGTCATTATATGTAAATGCTTCAGAAGGGGAATATTTATAGGTGGAAATATTCACTCCCATAGTAATTCCGAAATAGAGTTTTTTATTGACATATTCGAGGTAATTGAGCTGTGCAGATGCAGTGCCCGACAAACCCAATAATGCAACAAATAAAAGCAGAACTACTTTCTGCCTGAATAGATTGATGAAATGCCAAAAGTAAGACTGGTACATTCAATAGATTTAAAACCCTGCTTTTCTAAAATTCCTACAAATGCCTTCCCTTCCGGAAATGCCTCTACAGATTCAGGCAAATAAGTATATGCCCTTTGATCTTTTGAAAATAATTTACCTATAATGGGTAATATAAAATGAAAATAAAAATAGAATATTTGTTTGACCGGAAAAACCTTTGGCTTGGAGAATTCCAAAACAGCCAGAATACCCCCCGGTTTTAATACCCTGTATATTTCTGACAATCCCTTCTCAAGATTTTCAAAATTGCGTACGCCAAAACCAACGCTCACAGCATCAAAACTATTGTCGCTGTAGGGCAGCTTTTCAGAATCTCCCTGCACCATTTCAATTAAATTTTGCAGTCCCTTATTTTTCACTTTCACTCTTCCAAAACTCAGCATTTGTTCTGACAGGTCAAGCCCCACAATTTTCTTGGGCTTTAACTTAACAAGTTCCAGGGCAAAATCACCGGTACCCGTAGCTATATCCAAAATTGATTCAGGATCAGTTTTGCCAATAATTTTTACTGCTTTTTTGCGCCACAACTTATCAATACCAAGTGACAGCAAGTGATTCAGGAAATCATAATTAGGCGCAATATTATCGAACATTTGCTCGACCTGTTGCTTTTTAGTTGTTGTGTTTTGATAAGGGGTAACTTTGTCGTGATTTTCCAACAGGATTAGATTTGTGCTATGTAGCTTGTAAGATTGTATCTTTGAAGAAACACTGCGAAATTAAAGATGTTTATTAAAAGCACCAATTACATTGCCGGCCATACTAAATTATCTCAATGCCCTAAAGACCAGCGCCCCGAATTTGCATTCCTTGGCCGGTCAAATGTAGGCAAATCCTCGCTAATCAATATGTTGTGCGAAAGGAATAAATTGGCCAAAGTTTCTCAAACCCCAGGTAAAACACGACTGATCAATTATTTTCTCATTAACGAGAATTGGTATCTGATTGATTTACCGGGTATTGGTTATGCCAAAGTTTCAAAATCGCAGCGTGCAGATTGGGAAAAAATGATCAACAGCTATTTGACACAGAGAAAAACCCTGCAAGTGGTTTTTTACCTGATAGACAGCCGCTTGAAACCCCAAAAAAACGATCTGGAATTCATCAACTGGATGGGTGCCAATCATGTGCCTTTTGTATTGGTTTTTACTAAAGCCGATAAGCCTAAACCTCGAGAGCTGAGTCAAAATATAAAGACTTTTAAAAAAACAATGTTGGAGACCTGGGAAGATTTGCCTGAAATATTTATCACCTCTGCCAACAAAAAACAAGGGCGTGAAGAAATACTCAATTATATTCATTCCTTGCTTCAAGAAATAGTGCCTGAAGAAAATTGACTTCTTTGTATTTTTTACGCTGATTTTCCCTTATATTTGCATTCCAATTTTTGAAAAGCCAAGATTATGAGAAAAGACATACATCCAGAAGAATACCGCTTTGTAGTATTTAAAGATTTTTCAGTAGATCATTCTTTTTTGACGCGCTCTGCCGCTCAAACCAAAGACACTATTGAATGGGAAGATGGCAAAGAATATCCACTTGTAAAGCTGGAAATTTCAAATCAGTCGCACCCTTTCTATACCGGTAAAATGAAATTTGTTGACTCAGCCGGTCGTGTAGATAAATTCTTCAAGAAATACGGAAAGCGCAAATAGTCGCATTCTAATTATTATACGCAAAGGCCATTTCTACTTAGGGATGGCTTTTTTGCTTTCCGGGAAATGCTTTCTTAGTAAAAATCATCTTTTTGCAAATCGCTGAACTTCTTTTTTTTCATTGCAAAATACTGAAAGACAATACTCTTTTTATAAAATCCTGCTTTGTTGGGTTTTTTGTTTCCCTGCTCAGAAAGCATTTGCCAAATTTCCTGTCTGCGCTGAATCCATTTTCTCAATTCACTCAGAAAGGAGTAATGTGCTTTCCAAACAGCCTTGAAATCTCCCAAGTGGCCGCTTATTAAATAATTGAAAGCAGAGAGCTGATCTAAAAACAAGCGGATTACAAGCGTTGATTTCCAGTTTTGCTTAGGTGCATTTTTTGCAATCATCCGCAAGTTGTTTCTGAAATTCAGAAAGGTTTTTCTCGGATTGCCATAATTCAAGCTGCCGCCCCCAAGGTGATAGACAACAGAGTCTGGACAACAGTAAAGCCTATACCCTGCATTTTTTACGCGCCAGCAAAGATCAATTTCTTCCATATGTGCAAAGAAATCTTTGTCTAAACCGCCCAATTCATGATATATATTTGCGCGAATGAAAAGACAGGCACCACTTCCCCAGGCTATTTCTGTTTCTGAATTGTATTGCCCAATGTCCGCTTCATTGTAGTCGAAAATTCTTCCACGACAAAACGGATAGCCCCAGCGATCTATAAATCCACCGGCAGCCCCGGCATATTCAAAATGACTCTGCTTTTTATATGCCAGAATTTTAGGTTGACAGGCTGCTATTTTATTATCGCTTTCTGCCTTTTGCACCAGAGTATCCAGCCATCGAGAATCCACAGCGACATCCTGATTGAGCAGCACATAATAATCTGCTTCAATTTTTTTCAAGGCAATATTGTAACCTTCTGCAAACCCTGCATTGTATCCTGTTTGAATCAATTTGACTTCAGGAAATGCTTTAGGCAACCATTCAGTTGTTCCATCAGTAGAATCATTATCAGCCACATAAACGCCATAATTGGAATATTCCGTTTTAAGTACGGAAGGCAAATACTCTTTTAAATAATTTCTACCATTCCAACTGAGAATTACAATGGCAACAAATGGCTTTTGGGAAGACATATATAAATTTGAAAGGCAAATTTAAGGCTTTCACTGCTATGGCTTCATGCTTATTGGTCGAAAAAGTCGTTGATTTGATTTCCATAGAAGTCATTACTGCGCTGCTGGGTTTCTACAGGGCTGTTAAAACCTTTACTTTGAACGAGTGTGCGCCACTGTTCATTTTTGATTTCTCCCAGGGCAGTGGAGTGAATTAATTCGTAGTTATTACTTATCAAGTCTCTGTTGAGAAATACAAATTTAACATTGGTTTGTCTGCCAATATTATCATAATAATGCCATATTTCATAAGGATTTGACCCTGCCTGACGCGGAGCTTCCAGCAATTGATTGGGGGCTCCGTATTGCAAATAAACCCTGCCCCGATCAGTTTCAAAACCATAAAGCAGATTGGTTGAATAACTGTCATTTACTTTTTTGACTTTTTCAGTGTATTCATACCATGCAAGGTAAGGGTCAACAGGATCTCGTGTAACCCAAAATTTCAGGAAAAACTGTTTTAATGCCTCTAATTCTCCTTTTTTCACAAGGGTATTGATCTCCTTGGCTTCTGCTGCATCTGCTATTGGAATAAATGAGCGCAATTGATAGCGAATGCTGGGTAAATCAAAACCTTCCACAAAAGTTTTATCTGCAACAAGATCAGTCGGTGGCTTGTTTGTAAGCGGATTGTCTCGCTGGAAATTGAGTTCTTTTCTGCAAATTAGTTCATTTTCTTTGTTTCGGGCTTCAAGCCTTAAAATATAATTGCCTGTTGGCAAATCGCTGATATTAAATCCTGCCAAAAAAGGTACTACTTCTGCAGATTGCACTTTTTTGTAACCGTTGAGATCCGCTACAATTTCTTTATTTTTTGCGCGCCTGACATTATAGGTGATCAGTAATGCGTCTTCACCAACATACTTTTCGCTGTGATAAAGCTCTGCATAAAAGGACATTCTAGTGATCGTTTTTGGATAATACTGAACGATCTGGGGCAGCATAAACAAACCATTTTTCACAAAAACAGAATTGTCTTCACTGCTTTTTTCATGATCTTCTATCAATTGAATATCCGAAAAATTTGGTATGACGGGGTCAATATCAACCGTATGCATTTCACTTATTAATGCAGTATCGGATGGATTATTGGCGTCTTTAACCAGCAATTGAAAACTGTAAACACCTTCATCCAATGCAAATCTTTTTCGGTCGATCAGTGCCAGCACATTAATTTCTGAGCTATCTATAATTTCCCTGTTGAGCCTGTATTTATCAAAGGCTACAATGCCTTCTTCGTTTTTAAACAGCAGTAGTACATCCACTGCAGCAGATAGTTTACCCGATTCGTTTTCCAGGTATTTGAGTTTGCCACCGAGGATCATCAATCCGGTTTCTACATATGTACCTTTACCGGGTGCCCAAAAGTTTTTGTTTTCTACAATTACTTCTATGGCTTTCAGTTTTTTGGGAAAAAGAAAGATGAAAAACACTAAAGTAAAAAGCAGCAATGTCTTTTTCATAATTATCATACTGAGTGTAAAGTTACTAAGCTAAGTTCGATAATTATTTAAGAGTTCTGAGTAATAAATAATTTCCGAACTCAGGTTATTCTAATTTCTTCAATTTGTGGAACTGAATTCAATAAACCTGATTTTCAGTGCTATAGTTTATTATCCTTATGCATTAGCATTGATTAACTTTGTAAAATGCAAAAAACGCTGCTTATTGAGTTGGATTATCTGGCTCCCATTGCTTATTACAGCCTGCTTTTAAAATACAACAAAGTGTTTATCGAGGCATGTGAATCTTTTGTGAAAGCCACATACAGAAATCGCTGTGAGATACTGGGGCCAAACGGAAGACAAATTTTAAGTATTCCGGTTAAGGGGGGCAGAAGCCACTCACAAGCTTATCGCCAAACTAAAATCGACTATACGCAGGATTGGCAACGCAATCACTGGAATTCCATCCGCGCGGCTTATGGGCGTTCTCCTTATTTTGAGCATTACAGTCCTTATTTTGAAAAGTTTTACGATACCCAACATCAATCGCTTTTTGATTTTAATCTGTCACTTTTGGAAACCACGCTCAAACTGTTGAAAACAGAAGTAGATTTTTCATTGACAAATAATTTTGAGAAAACAGTTCCCGGAATAGAGGACTGGCGCTCATGCATTCACCCGAATCCCGAAAAGGACAAATCAAGTGAAGTGTTGAGTTCCAAACCGTATTTACAGGTTTTCAGCGATCGGCACAGTTTTCAAAGCAATCTCAGTATTCTTGATCTGCTTTTTAATGAAGGGCCGAATGCAGAAAGTATTTTGTTAAATTCTGATTGATATTAAAAATGGCTGTCCGAAATTGAACAGCCTTTAAGATTGACGAGGGTCTATTCCCTTATTTATTCAGTTCTCTGATTAAATTCAAAGCACTACCAGCCCTGTACCAGCCAATTTGTTGTTCATTGTAGGTATGATTGGTTTTAATCAAGTCTTTAGAACCATCGGCATGCACCACTTCAATATTAATTGGTTTGCCGGTTTCAAACTGATCCAAATCCAAGAAGTTGAATGTATCATCTTCCTGAATTTTATCATAATCTGCCTCATTGTCAAATGTAAGTCCCAACAAGCCTTGTTTTTTAAGATTGGTTTCATGAATTCTGGCAAATGATTTCACCAAAACAGCTTTAACTCCAAGGTGGCGTGGCTGCATAGCAGCGTGTTCCCTTGAAGAACCCTCTCCATAATTGTGATCTCCCACAACAATGGTAGGTACGCCTGATTCCTTGTATTTTCTCTGTGTATTGGGGACAGAATCGTATTCACCGGTCAGTTGACTTTTTACTTTGTCAGTTTCATCATTGAATGCATTTACTGCACCAGTCAGGGTATTGTCAGAAATATTATCCAAATGTCCTCTGTAGCGCAACCAAGGACCGGCCATTGAAATATGGTCGGTCGTACATTTGCCTTTTGCTTTTATCAGCAATTTTATACCGGTCAAATTTTTGCCATCCCAGGGTTCAAATGGAGTAAGCAATTGCAAACGCTTGCTGTCAGGTTTTACCACAATATCCACAGCGCTTCCGTCTTTTGCAGGTTCCTGATAACCGGAATCTTCTACATCAAAACCTTTTTCGGGCAATTCAAAGCCTGTGGGTGGATCCAATTTCACTTCTTCCCCATCTTCATTGGTCAAGGTATCGGTAATGGGATTGAAGCCCAAATCTCCTGAAATTGCAATAGCGGCAACCATTTCTGGGGAAGTTACAAATGCATGTGTGTTTGGATTTCCATCTGCTCTTTTGGCAAAGTTTCTATTGAATGAATGCACAATGGTATTTTTCTCTCCTTTTTCAGAACCCGCACGATTCCACTGTCCGATACATGGGCCACAAGCATTGGTAAAAACCCGGGTGCCGAGTTTTTCAAAGGTTTCGATAATACCGTCTCTTTCAATAGTAAAGCGCACCTGTTCAGATCCCGGATTGATTCCAAAACTGGATTTAGGTTTCAATTTTTTCTCAACCGCCTGTTTGGCAATGGATTCAGCTCTTGACATATCCTCGTAGGAAGAGTTGGTACAAGAACCGATCAGTCCCCACTGTACTTCCATTGGCCAATCGTTTTTCTTGGCTTTTTCTCTCATTTCAGCAATGGGTGTAGCCAAATCAGGTGTAAATGGTCCGTTTAAATGCGGGCTCAATGTTGAAAGGTCAATTTCAATCACCTGATCAAAATATTTTTCAGGCTCGGCATATACCTCAGGATCTCCTGTTAAATGTTCTTTTATGCCATTGGCCAATTCAGCAACTTCCGCTCTTCCGGTGGCTTTAAGGTATCGTTCCATGGATTCGTCATAGCCAAAGGTTGAAGTAGTCGCACCGATTTCAGCACCCATATTACAAATGGTGCCTTTTCCGGTACAGCTCATGGATTTTGCTCCTTCGCCAAAATATTCCACAATGGCTCCGGTTCCGCCTTTTACGGTCAAAATGCCAGCTACTTTCAAGATTACATCCTTTGGAGCAGTCCAGCCGTTTAATTTTCCGGTCAATTTCACACCGATCAATTTAGGAAATTTCAATTCCCAGGGCATTCCGGCCATTACATCTACTGCATCGGCACCACCTACACCAATAGCGACCATTCCAAGTCCTCCGGCATTTACGGTGTGTGAATCAGTACCGATCATCATTCCTCCAGGAAAAGCATAATTTTCCAAAACCACCTGGTGAATGATACCTGCACCGGGTTTCCAGAATCCAATACCGTATTTATTTGATACAGATTCCAGGAAATTAAAAACCTCATTGTTTTTATTCATTGCATCCTGCAAATCTTCATCAGCACCAATTCTTGCCTGAATCAAGTGATCGCAGTGTACCGTAGAAGGAACTGCTGCTTTCTTTTTGCCGGCTTGCATAAACTGAAGCAAAGCCATTTGAGCAGTTGCATCTTGCATCGCTACGCGATCAGGGGCAAAATTGACATAAGACTTAGCTCTTTCAAAAGCTTCTTCTGCAGCGCCTTCCCAAAGGTGGGAATAAAGAATTTTTTCAGATAGTGTTAAAGGTTTTCCTACAACTTCCTTAGCTTGCTTAACACGTGCGGGAATCTTTTTGTAAACCTCTTTAATCATATCCAAGTCGAAAACCATAATGTTTTGTTTTTTGGGTTATTTTTGATCGAGTAAAATTACTAAATATTGGGTGCATTGAAAGTTGAGCACTTAATTAATAATGATTCTAAATAGGCTTTGTTCACGTTATCTGATTAAAATAGCGTTTGAATGAAATTACTTGAGTAATACCCTACAAAAGTTTTCTTAAAAATCACGAATCAAAAAAAGCAACTTTGTAATAAGAGCAATTAGCGGATGAATATTTGGCTGAATGTTTTACTGGCACTTAAAGCTATAATGGGCAATAAGTTGAGAACTACACTCACATTTTCCATTATTGCCATTGGCATTATGGCCTTAGTAGGCATCCTGACTTCAATTGACAGTATAAAAGCATCTTTGCGTTCTAATTTTACGCTTTTGGGCGCCAATACTTTTGTCATTCAAAACAAGGGCATAGGAATCAGGAGCAGGGGAAGCAAACAAGAGCAAACCCGTGATATTACACTGGAAGAGGCGCGAAATTTTAAGCGACAATTTGAATCCAAAGCTGCGGTGAGTATTTCATCGCGGGTGAGCAATATAGCAACGATTAAGTGGGAGCAGGAAAAAACCAATCCGAATATTACACTTATTGGTTCTGATGAAAATTACCTTTCGGCATCGGGTTATAATATTCAAGAGGGTAGAAATTTTTCGCCATTTGAAATTGAGAAAGGCGTAAATGTAGTTATACTGGGGCAAGGTGTCTATAAACAATTGTTCAGTTCACGCACCAAAGCAGAAGGAGTACGCCTTTATGTGGGGAATATTCCATACCAGGTAATAGGAATACTTGAAGAAAAGGGCTCCAGCATGGTAAGCTCCGACAATATGGTTTTAATTCCCCTGCGGTCTGCATTGTCTAAATTTTCTGAGCGCAAATTTCAATTTGACATAAATGTGTTAACACCCCAGGCAGAAGCACTTGATTTATTGGTGAGTGATGCAATTGGTCTTTTCAGGGTTGTTCGTGGTTTGCATCCACGCGAAGAAAATGATTTCGCAATCAATAGAAGCGATAAACTGGCAAGTACGGTAATTGATGAATTGCAGTATATATCACTTGCAGCTACTTTAATAGGACTTATTACCTTACTTGGAGCTGGCATAGGTTTGATGAATATTATGCTGGTTAGCGTCTCTGAACGCACCCGTGAAATAGGTGTGAGCAAAGCATTGGGCGCATCTAATAAAATGATCCGCTTTCAGTTTTTGACAGAAGCCATCGTGATTTGTCAAATTGGAGGCCTGTTGGGCATTGTTCTGGGCATATTGGCAGGAAATGCCGTTTCACTGTTAATTGGCGGGAGCTTTATCATTCCCTGGCTGTGGATTGGCCTGGGCATTGCTTTCTGCTTTTTAATCGGTTTGCTGGCAGGAATATACCCGGCACTGAAAGCAGCAAAGCTCGATCCTATTGAGGCGCTAAGGTATGAGTGATGTTTCCCAATTTGGCGCAATTAGCAAATAATTTTCAATCTAATCAGCTTGTATATTAAAAGTCTATTTGATGAGTTTTAATATTTTATATCTTTAGGAATCTTTAGAAAATAAACAACTGAAATAAAGAAAACGAATGTTTGAACAGACTTTTAAAAATATAGATGACATACTCCACAAAGACGCAGGTTGTGGAAGTGAATTGGATTATGTCGAACAGACCTCTTGGGTATTGTTCCTGAAATATTTGGACGACTTGGAGCGTGACCGTGCCACTTCTGCCGAACTCACAGGAAAAACCTATACGCCCATTATTGACCAGGAATACCAATGGAGTGTTTGGGCAATGCCCCTTCGACAGGCTCAGGGGCCGAATGCAAGAACGAGAATGAAGGATGGTGAGCTTGTCGAACCAGACCACAACGCTCTGACAGGAGACGACCTTTTGGACTTTGTGAACGGCAAATTGTTTCCCTACCTGAAAAAATTCAAACTTTCTGCCGAGAATGCCGACACGATTGAATACAAGATTGGCGAGATTTTCAGCGAACTGAAAAACCGCATCCAAAGTGGCTACAACTTACGTGAAGTAATCAACCGTATTGACGAATTGCGTTTCCGTACTCATGCAGAGAAGCACGAAATGAGCCATCTGTATGAAGACAAAATAAAAAACATGGGCAATGCAGGGCGAAACGGTGGTGAATACTACACACCCCGACCGCTTATTACCACCATTGTAAAAGTGGTGGCACCAAAAATTGGCGATAAAATTTATGACGGTGCAGCAGGTTCTGCGGGCTTTCTTTGCGAAGCATTCGACTATCTGAAATCCGGCCCTTCGACAGGCTCAGGGTCCGGCCTTTCTACCAGGGAATGGGAAACTTTGCAAAAACGCACCTTTTACGGCAAGGAGAAAAAATCATTGGCGTACATCATTGGCATCATGAACATGATTTTGCACGGTGTGGAAGCACCCAATATCATACACACCAACACGCTTGCCGAAAACCTGGCCGACATACAAGAAAAAGACCGCTATGATGTGGTGCTGGCCAATCCACCTTTTGGTGGAAAGGAACGTGCCGAAGTACAACAAAACTTCCCGATTAAAACAGGCGAAACCGCTTCGCTTTTTTTGCAACACTTCATCAAAATTTTAAAAGCAGGCGGCAAGGCAGGTGTGGTCATTAAAAATACCTTTTTGAGCAATACCGATAATGCGAGCATTGCTTTACGAAAAGAATTATTGCAAAATTGCAATCTGCATACTGTCTTGGATTTACCGGGTGGGACCTTTACCGGTGCAGGGGTAAAAACTGTAGTGCTGTTTTTCGAAAAAGGAAAACCTACACAAAAGGTTTGGTTTTACCAGTTGAACCCGGGACGTAATTTGGGCAAGACCAATCCACTTAATGAAAAGGATTTGGAAGAGTTTCTTGCCCTGAGCTTGTCGAAGGGGGATAGCGAAAAATCCTGGAAGGTAAACATCAAGGATGTTGACCAAAGCACCTTTGACCTGAGCGTAAAAAACCCAAATACGCCAGAAGCTGATCCACTTCGCCAACCGCAGGAAATTTTGGAAGAGATGAAAGCTTTGGATGAAGAAAGTGCTTTGATAATGGATAATTTACAATTGATAATTGGCAAGTAGTAATTTATAAAAACAACAGACAAGGATTACTTGACAGTTTAAAAAATGAAAATAGAATAAGTGAAAGACGAAATCATTTTATACCGCCCGGATGAACTTGCCGAGCATATTGAGGTAAGAATTGATGAAAAATCAGAAACGATTTGGCTGACACAACAACAAATAGCCGACTTGTTTGGAACCCAGCGCCCTGCAATTACAAAGCATTTAGGCAATATTTTCAAGTCGGGCGAACTTGACGAAAATGTGGTTAGTTCCATTTTGGAACATACCACTCAACACGGGGCAATCAAAGGGAAAACTCAGAGCATTAGAGTAAAGTATTACAGCATTGATGCAGTATTATCAGTAGGCTATAGAGTAAATTCTGTTCGTGCAACCCAATTCCGTATTTGGGCAACCCGGGTTCTGAAAAACTATTTATTAAAAGGTTATGCCATTAACAACCGGATGAACCGCTTTGAAGACCAAGTAGAAAGTTTGAAAAATAAAGTAGATCAAATAGGCCTACAAATCAGTACCCACCAAATCCCTACACAAGGTGTATTTTTTGACGGACAAGTGTTTGATGCCTATGAGTTGGCATCCAAGATTATTCGTTCGGCCAAAGAAAGAATTGTGCTGATTGATAATTACATAAACGAAAGTACTTTGACCCATTTGGCCAAAAAGAAAAAAGGAGTGCAGGTACATTTTCTAAAATGGAAGCAAAATCGGTGGGCAGTATTATGAACGAAATAAAGGAATTGGTATGAAGCAGGGTTGGGAAATAAAGCAATTAGGAGATGTCTGTGGGTTTGTTCGAGGTCCTTTCGGTGGTAGCTTGAAAAAAAGCATTTTTAAAAAGTCAGGTTATGCTGTTTATGAGCAACAACATGCTATTTATAATCAGTTTTCGGAAATACGATACTTTGTAGATGAAAATAAGTTTAAAGAGATGAAACGCTTTGAACTTAAACCGAATGACTTAATTATGAGCTGCTCAGGAACAATGGGTAAAGTAGCTATAGTTCCTGCAGGGATTAAGAAAGGCATAATTAATCAGGCTCTACTTAAACTTACTTGTAGTGGAAAGCTTAATGTTGAATATCTCAAACTTTGGATGGATAGTCCGCAATTTACAAAAGAACTTCAGAAGAACACTGTAGGAGCTGCTATAAAAAATGTAGCATCAGTAAAAATTTTAAAAACAATTCCAATCCCACTCCCTGCCCTCCCCGAACAACAACGCATTGTTTCTATTTTAGACGAGTGCTTTGCCGCCATTGCCAAGGCAAAAGCCAATGCCGAACAAAACCTTAAAAACGCGAAAGAACTTTTTGAAAGCTATTTGCAGGGGGTGTTTGACCCTTCGACACGCTCAAGGCAAGGACAGAGTGATGGATGGAAAGAGAAGAAGTTGGGGGAAGTTGCTGAATATGATAAGAATCAAAGCATTCACAAAGGATTGCCTTATGTTGGATTAGAACACATCGAATCAAATTCAGGAAAATTCTTAGGAAGTTTAGAACCTCAAGAAGTAAAAAGTTCAACATTCCATTTTGATGAACATCACGTTCTTTATGGGCGTTTGCGACCTTATTTAAATAAAGTGCTGTTACCCGACTTTGAAGGTCATTGCTCTACTGAAATTTTCCCCATAAAAGTTCAAAAAGAAATACTTAGAGAGTTTCTATTCTATTGGTTAATAGCTAGTTCAACAGTTAAAAAGATAAACGCAACTTGGACAGGAGCAAGAATGCCGAGAGCAAATATGAATCAAGTTTTAGAGTTTGATTTTGCATTTCCATCACTTAAAGAACAACAAACCATCGTACGCCAATTAGATACTCTGCGAGCCGAAACACAAAAGTTGGAAGCGGTGTATCAAAAGAAAATGGATGATTTGGAAGAGCTAAAAAAGAGTATTTTGCAAAAGGCGTTTGCGGGGGAGTTGCCTTTACGGCAGGCGGGGTTGGAAACTGAAAAGGCTACAGAATCATTGAAAGCATGACTAAACTAACCTATCAAAAATATCGTTTACCAGTAGTTGAGGCGTTAAATTCATTCGATCTATTTGAAACGGGTACAACTGCACCTATGGCTATATGGGGAGTTGATAGTGATACAGGGGAAAGAGATCGCTTTGTTGTGAAATTCAAAAAACACAACCGAATGACCCCAGTTAGTTCGGCATTTGAATTTTTAGGAGCTTGGATGGCAATTGAAATTGGGCTTCCTGCAGCAGAACCTGTAGTAGTTAATATTTCAGATGATTTTGTCAGTACTTTATTGGGGCGAGATGGATACAAGGCGGCAAGTCAAAGCTTAGGGTTTAATTTTGGCACACGTTACAATTCTGGTATTACTCAAATACCACAAATTGGATTTAAGCTTAATGACACAATGTTAGAGCAAGCTAAACTATTGTTTGCTTTTGATTTGTTTATTCAAAACATTGATAGAGGACATCAAAAACCCAATGTTGGAACTAATGGAGAAGAGTTATTCGTATATGATCACGAATTGGCGTTCTCATTCATACATCAACTTCCTTTTTTAAGAAGTAAAACTCCATGGGTTTTATCTTCTGCTGAATCAGAATTATATAAAAAGCACTTTTTCTACAAAAGATTAAAAGAGGAACAAATTGATTTTACAGCACAAGTAGATAAGATGGATTGTTTTAATGACTATTTTTGGAATGAGGTTTTCACTAAAATACCTAAAGAATTTCAAGTGGATAAAATTAAATATGTTATAAGTTATCTTAAACTTACTCTTGACCATAGATCAGAATTTGTTAATTCACTTAATAAAATAATTGCATCATGAAAAAGTATCAATATCAGCTTATACGATATGTGCATGACCACTTTACGGGTGAGTTTGTAAATGTTGGTGTGATTTTATATAGCAAAGAAAATCAGTTTCTTGCATGCAAGACAATTCGCAAATATCATAGAATAACCCAAATGTTTCCTGAAGCAAATGGGCGGTGGGTTATTAGGCTTTTGAATTATTTAGAACAAAAAATTAATGCTGATAAAGCTAAGCTTCAAGAATTGTTTAGTCTGCCAGACCAGATTGAATCTATAACCAATGGCGTTTTAAATAATGACAATAATGCCATAAGAATGTCCGAATGCAAATTAGGGCTAGATATTGATCTGGATGCTGCTCTTTCAGGTTTGTTTTCGCAAGTAGTTGAAAAATATTATTTGGGAAATGAAGATAAAACACGATTAAGTGATGATGAAGTTTGGAAAAAAAAATACAAACAATATTTTGAAAAATATGGTATAGAGTCGAAATTAAGCACACATGAAGTTTCTGTTCCAAATGATATTTTGTCATTTGATAAGTCCTGGAAAAATGAAATATGGCACAGTTATGAACCATTGTCTTTTGAGTTAAAGAAAAAAGACAGCATTAAAGAGAAGGTGTATAAATGGGCAGGAAAAATCCAGGCACTCAAACAATTAAACGAACCACTGCATATTTCTTTTCTTACTTCTATAAATCCTAGGCATAAGGAGTTAATGGGTTTTATCCATGAGTATCTTAAATCTACAGACAGCAACTTAGGGGTTGAGGTGGTTACAGAAGACCAGGCCGAAAATTTTGCAATAGAAATAAAAAAGCAAATGGAACGGCACGATCAAGGAGATTAATTCTGCTTACTAAAACCTGCAAGAAAATCAATAAATGCTCAATAGAAATTAATCCAATGAACAAAGCAGAAACAAGAGCGGAATATTAATGAGCGATAAAGATAAAAATACCGAAGGTTTTATCCCCATCCATGGTGGTTATCGCAATCTGTTCAGTTATCAGAAGGCGGAGATCATCTATGATGGCACGGTATATTTTACCAATCGTTTTTTTCATAAGTACGACCGCACGGTCGGGCAAATGGTGCAGGCAGCACGCAGTGGTAAGCAAAACATAGCAGAAGCCAGCATGGCCTCCGGCACATCGAAAGCAACAGAAATCAAACTCACCAATGTAGCACGTGCCAGTTTGGAAGAACTGCTCATAGATTATGAAGATTTTCTAAGAACAAAAAAGTTGCCCATCTGGGAAAAAGGCCACCGTTTGGTAGCCCGCATGCGTGAGCTTAACAAAAGCACTCCCAAACCAACTTACGAAACATTTAAAAAAGCCATTGAGCATGAAAATCCAGAGATTTGTGCCAATGCTATGATAACTTTAATAACAATTACTACTTATCTGCTAAAACAGCAGATAAAGCAATTGGAAGCCGCTTTCCTAAAAGAAGGCGGTTTACGTGAACGAATGACAAAAGCGAGAATAGAAGTAAGAAAGAAGAAAAAGTAAAAACAATTTGTGGGACAAGTGGGACTTCTGCGACTGTGTCGCCCGCATCCCAAGAGTCCCACAAAACAAAAGAAGATACAAATGAACGAAGCAGAAACAATAGCTGAGCTAATTACTGCAGAAATAAGTCTGCAATTAAATGTTTTATAAGTAGTTATAAAAATTTAAAACATGAGTAAAGATTTAACAAATTCCAGTATTGATCGAAAGAATATTCTAAATAATAACCTTGCCATTCAGGAGGTCTATGAACAAGTAGGTTTTTACGGGATTAAATTCGATGGAAAATATCGGTTTACTCGTCAGCAGTTGGCTTCATATTTTGAAGTAGATATAAGAACCATTGAGCGGATTGTAGAAAGTAATAAGGCCGAATTGGAGCAAAGTGGTTATGAAATATATACTGGAAACAAACTTCGTCAATTTAAAGAGGGTATTGCTGATTTTTTGCGGATCGCCAAGGAAAAGACGGATGTCTCCGACATGCATGTCGGAGACATCATCCAATTGTATGATGGTGAACTAGATAGCTTGTTAAAAGCACCTCAATTATCGGTGTTTACTTACAAAGCATTTTTAAATGTGGGGATGCTATTAACTGCTTCAGAGAAAGCTCAAAAGTTACGCTCAGCTATACTGGATATAGTTATTGATGTTTTGAACAAAAAAATAGGAGGTAAAACAAAATACATCAACCAAAGAGAAGAAGAGTTTCTGCCAAGTGCAATCCGTGAATATAACTACAGGCAAGAGTTTACCAATGCTTTAGATTATTACATAGTGGAAAATAAATTTAAATATGGACAATTAACCGATAAGATTTACAAAAGTATATTTAAAGAGAATGCCAAAGAGTACAGACAGATTTTAAAATTGAATTCAAAAGAAAGTGTGCGTAGTACAATGTACTCAGAAGTTCTCGATTTAATTGCCGGATATGAAAATGGATATGCAAATTTTCTAAAGAATGAATTTGAGGAGAAGGGGACTAAAATATCTCTATCAGAAGCTCATATTTTGTTTAGAAAATATGAAGATTTAACAGAGTCAACCTTAATTCCTTTGCGGGAAAAAGCAAGAAGCCTAATGGCCAGCCGTGATTTGGTTTTTAGAGAAGCTTTACACGAGAAATTGAAAGACTACATTAATGAAGTAAGTCCTGATGATTATGATAAATTTCTGGGGGAACGTAGCATGGATTTAGAAAAGCGGCTGGAAGACAACAAGGAAGTTTTTAAACGCTTAAAAGATAGATAGGCATGGACTTCAATTACTTTACAGCTGAATATGCTATCAGAATTCATGATAAAATCATTGATATATCAGGAGGCCGCGCTGGCATAAAAGATTATGGTAATATAGAGAGTCCGTTAACCCATATACAGAACGATGATTACTATCCAACTTTTGAAGAAAAGCTAAATCACATTGTGTTTTCATTTAATAAGTTCCATGCTTTTAATGATGGGAATAAAAGAACGTCTATCGCTATGGGGGCATTTTTTTTGGAGGTTAATGGTTTAGATGCTTTTGTAGATAAATTCATCATAGAAATGGAAAATATTGCTGTTACAGTTGCAGATAATTTCATTGATAAGGACTTGTTATTTGAAGTTATATATTCGATAATTAATGAAGTAGATTATAATGAGCAGCTAAAGCTTAAAATCATTAATGCTTTGAGCCAGGTAAATCCTGATGAAGAGCAATTAAATATTGGTGTCGAATTCTACAAAGATCTATTTTAATATGAACGAAGCAGAAACAAGAGCAGAACTAATTGACCCCAAGCTTAAGGCTTGCGGTTGGGGCGTGGCAGAAGGCTCTAAAGTGCTTCGTGAATACCAGATTACGGATGGTCAAATCCAGTCGGGTGGTGGTCGTGGCAGAAAGATTATTGCAGATTACATATTGGTGCATAAAGGCATCAAGTTGGCCGTAATAGAAGCAAAAAGTGATGAATTGGAAGTGGGCGAAGGCGTGATGCAAGCGAAGCAATATGCCGAGAAACTGCAATTGGAAACCACCTACAGCAGCAACGGAAAAGCCATTTACCAAATCTGCATGAAAACAGGCGAAGAAGCTTTGGTTACAGACTTTCTAAGTCCCGAAGAACTTTGGAACAAAGCATTTCCAAAAACAAACGAACCTGGCGCTGAGCTTGTCGAAGCATGGAGAGAAAAGTTTGCCAATGTTCCTTTTGAAGACAAAAGCGGCACTTGGCAGCTTCGTTATTATCAGGAAATAGCAGTCAATAATACTTTAGAAGCATTGGCAAAAGGCAGTGAACGCATTTTGCTCACCCTTGCCACAGGAACAGGAAAAACGGCCATTGCTTTTCAAATTGCCTGGAAGCTTTTTCAAACTAGATGGAATTTACAACGAGACGGTAGTCGCAGACCAAGAATTTTGTTTTTGGCAGACAGAAATATTTTAGCCAATCAGGCTTTCAATTCCTTTTCCGCTTTTCCCGAAGATGCCTTGGTTCGAATAAACCCCAGCGAGATTAAGAAAAAAGGAAGAGTACCCACCAACGGCAGTATTTTCTTTACCATTTTCCAAACCTTTATGAGCGGGGGTTCGACAAGCTCACCCACCGCTTTCAAAGATGAAGAGATTGATTTTCCTGAAATTGAAACTAAAGAAGAAGCTTATGGATATATGTATATTCTACAATGTGCCGATGGAAGTTTTTATACAGGTAGTACTAAAGAATTAGCTCTAAGAATTGAACAACATAAAAACGGTGAAGGGGCTAATTTTACAGCAAAGAATTTACCTATCAAATTGGTGTACTACGAAACATTTGAGAGAATTGATGAAGCCTTTAAAAGAGAAAAGCAAATTCAAAAATGGAGCCGTGCAAAGAAAATTGCTTTAATCAAAGGCGATATTGAATTACTCAAAAGACTTTCTAAGAATAAATCTGAGCAAAAGGTTGGTGAGCTTGCCGAACCATACTTTGGCGAATATCCAAAAGACTATTTTGATTTTATCATCATTGACGAGTGCCACCGTGGCGGAGCAAATGACGAAAGCAATTGGCGGGATATTTTGGAGTATTTCAGTCCGGCAGTGCAATTGGGTTTAACCGCTACACCCAAACGAGATGATAATGTGGACACCTACAAATACTTTGGCGAGCCTGTTTACATCTATTCGCTAAAAGAAGGCATCAATGATGGTTTCTTAACGCCTTTCAAAGTAAAACGCATCAAAACGACCTTGGACGATTACCGCTACACTTCGGACGATACCATTGTGGAAGGCGAAATTGAAGAAGGTAAGCTCTATGAAGAAAAAGACTTTAACCGCAGCATTGAAATTGTAGAACGTGAAACCGCTCGTGTTAAGATATTCTTAGATGAAGCCAATCAAAACGAAAAGACTATCATTTTCGGAGCGAATCAAGCACACGCAGCATTGCTTCGGGATTTGGTAAATCAATATTCAGATAGTAAGGACCCTTTTTATTGCGTTCGTGTAACCGCTAATGATGGAGAAGAAGGCGAAAGACTGTTGCGTGAATTTCAGGACAATGAAAAAACATTGCCAACTATTCTGACCACTTCGCAAAAACTCTCAACGGGAGTTGATGCACGGAACATTCGAAATATCGTATTGCTTCGTCCTGTCAATTCCATGATTGAATTTAAACAAATCGTTGGCCGTGGCACACGCTTATTTGACGGCAAAGAGTTTTTCACCATTTACGACTTTGTAGATGCCTACAAGCATTTCAACGACCCGGAATGGGACGGAGAACCATTAGAGCCTGAGCCAAGCGGTGTAATGGAACCTAAAGAAGAGTACCAACCGAAGGAATCAAAAGAGCCATCAGAACCAAAGGAGCGTAAGAAGAAAATTAAAATCAAACTGCGAAATGGAAAAGAAAGAGAAATCAAGCACATGGTTTCCACTTCCTTTTGGAGTGCAGACGGCAAACCCATTTCAGCCGAAGAATTTTTGAATAACCTATTTGGAGAACTACCCAAACTGTTCAAAGACGAAGAAGAATTGCGCAAACTATGGAGCAATCCGCTGACCCGAAAAACTTTGTTGGAAAACTTAGATGCAGCAGGCTTTCCCAAAGACGATTTACTGACTTTACAAAAGTTGGTAGATATGGAAAAAAGCGACTTGTATGATGTATTGGAATACGTTTTCAATGGCGACTATATCGCCATGACAAGAGAAGCGCGAGCCAAAGCAGCCGAAGCGACCATTTTTGCATTGCTAAATGACAAACAAAGAGAATTTATCGCATTCGTCTTGAGCAAATACGTTGAAGCAGGCGTGGACGAACTCGACCAGGAGAAATTACCAATCCTGCTGACAAACAAGTATCAATCATTGGAAGACGCAAAAGAAATATTGGGAGACGTGGCAAACATCAGCCGACTTTTTATAGAGTTTCAGGAGCATTTGTATAAAGAGAATGTTGCATAATGATAGAAACTTTGCGATATAAAGTCACGCTTTACAGACACACAATATGGCATATAAAAAATTGGGCGGAAAGCGGTAAATTTCAATGGCCTAGCTTTCAAGTAAGTTTTGTTTTTGGTGGACAGTTAATCTCTCCCAAATACCCTACGTTGCAGGAAATACTGTTTCTTTGCCATTGGCCTGCTGGCAGGAATTTACCCGGCACTGAAAGCAGCAAAGCTCGATCCTATTGAGGCGCTAAGGTATGAGTGAGTTTTTCTGAATAATAAAATCTAAATATTGCTCAGCAAAGGTTTTGTCATTGAAAAAAATTATGTCAAATAGAAGTAAACAACCTCGGGGCAAGCCCACGAGGCATTTATTTGGAAAAAATACTTTTGATTACGAGGCAAGCCTCGGAGCATTCAAATCTAGATTATCGAGTAAAAAAATCCTGGTCTTATTCGTGCTCATTGCTGGAGTTTTTTTGCAAATGAATCAAAACCCCTATCCCAGGACTATTGAATTGCCTTATAACTCTGAAAAATTTACGCCCCCCAAAATTCCAGCGGATAACCCACAGAGCATTGAGGGCATAGCGTTGGGTAGATTATTGTTTTACGACAAACTCCTTTCAAACAACAATCAACAGTCCTGCGGCAGTTGTCACATACAGAAATTAGCTTTTACAGATGGCCAAAAACGAGCCATTGGCTCAAAAGGGGACACTGTTTTAAGAAACACTATGTCCTTGATTAATCTGGCATGGGGCAATCAATTTTTTTGGGATGGAAGAGTAAAAAGTTTAGAAGGACTTGTACATCATCCTATTACTGATACGCTTGAAATGAACAGGGATACAAGCCAATTGATTTCAGATTTAAAGGAACATTCCTATTATCCGGAATTATTTCAGCGTGCTTTTCCTGAACAAGCAATAAATATGGAAACTTTGTCAAAAGCGCTGGCACAATTTGTACGCACTATTACTGCGGAAGCGCAGGATTTGCCCGATTCAATCAAAATAGCCTACCAACTCAACGACATTAATCTCTCCCCTACGCAAAACAACCTCCCTTATGAGATATTCTCATTGGAACCAGAAGGGCTTTCTCTTTCAAAAGCCGATACTCAAACTTATGCGGCTTTCAAAAAACAGAGTTTCAGTACGGATATGCAAACAGAAGCTTCTTTTCAAGGCATGTATTTCAGACTGGGCATTATGTGTACTCCCTGCCATACTGGGGAATCATTTGGCGGTGCATTGATGGCCAATAATCTTTTGGATAAAAATCAAAATACTTTGTTTAAAGTACCTTCTCTGATAAATATATTGCATACCGCCCCCTATATGCGCGATGGTAGGTTTGATTCTCCTGATGAAATATTGGAACATTACGATGCGCATATCTCAGAATTACATCTAGTGAATACACACCTAAACATTCCTCCTATTCCAAATCTTATCACCGAATATGATAAAAAACATTTCAAGAAATTCCTTGAAATTTTTAATGATTCAACTGTAATTCAGAGAGATGCCTTGAGCAACCCTTTTGAAGCAGAAGACTTTAGTTGGAAAAAATATATGAGTAAAGAAAAGTAGTTTAGAGCAACTTTTTTTAAATAATGCGCCCTTAATCTGTTTTTCTAAACTTCGGCTAATTACACTAAATTCAAAGCATCACTTTATTTGGTCTATTTTTTGTTATGACCTATAAATATTAAAATCAATCCTATGAGTTTCTATAAATTACTTCTAATCCCCTTTTTTAGCATTTTTTTGAGTATGCCCTGGTGGCAAGAACCTGCTAAAAGTGCTAAGTACTATGAACAAAGCAAGTGGGCAGAACTGGATTCACTTCGCGACATTCGACAGAGTCAATTGCTGTATAAAAAAAGCGATGCAATACTTCAAAAAGCATTAAAAGAAAATCAACATGCCATTGCCTTAAAAGCATTGAACTACAAAATGATGTCCAGGGAATTCAGGGAAGAAAATGCTGCCCAAAAAAACTTTGAGGAATTAGAATTGCTTATTGAGAATAGTGAATTTCCGCTCAATCAGATATTAGCATCCATGCAGGTGGAATTGCTTCAGAATTTTTACAGCAGGAAAAAATACAGCATTGATCAGCGCAAAGCAACAAGCAATGAAAGAGATGCCCAGCTCGATTACTGGACAAAAAATGATTTTCAGGAAAAAATGCTGGAACTACAGCTTTTTGCCATTAGTAATGCTGAAAAATTAGATGCCGAAAAATTAAATTCCTACAAGATACTTTTTCATAAAAACCAAAAAGATTCAAGTGAATATTTAAGCAAAAGCCTCTATCCAATTCTCTTCAATCGTGCATTGTCATGGTTTGCTTCTATGGATTTTGAATCTACAAACCCAAAAACAGAATCAGCAATTGAGCAGCCGGTTTTGTTTGCCCCAATTCCGGAATTTGTAAAAATTGACATTTCAAAAGACAGTCTGCTTACCCAAAGCACGGGATCAATTTTTCTTTTCAGGGAAATACTGCATTTCTACAACAAAAAAGAAGAGGAATTGGTATTGACACATTTCAATATAGAAAGGTTAAAATGGGCACATTCCGTTTCCACATTAAATAACAAGGATTCGCTACTGCTAAAAAGTTATGCGCAGTTCCGTAATACCCTCACAACAGATGCTGCCCGGAATTGGGTGAATTCAGAGCGTGCACGACTTTTTCAAAATTTGAGCAATAATGCAGAATGGGCTTCGCAGGAAGATAAAGTTACTTTTAGAAAAGGTGCATTGTTTATTGCGAGTATTTTACTCGCAAAAAATGATACCGCTTTCTGGAAAAACAGAATGCAGCAGTTGAAAGAGGAAATTCTCAGCGAAACTTTTTCAGCAGAACTCCCCGAGCACAGCTTTCCCGGATCGCCTAATCTAGTGCAAGTCAATTACAAAAATAAAAAGCAGGTCTATTGGCAATTGATCAAATTTAATTCCTGGTCAGATGAGCTGCGTTGGCATAATACAAAAGAAGCATTCAGCGAGTTAAAAAAAGGCAAAGTACTTCACAATGGACGCTTCGATTTAAAAGGCAGTGAGGATTATTTTCCCCACAGCATGGAGTTCAAATTGCCCGCCCTTGAAGCTGGCAACTATATCCTTTTGCTCAGCGATTCTGCAGAATTTACCGATACTTCTCAATTGCACCTAAAGCATTTCAATACAAGCAACCTAACTGTGGTGCATCGGAAAAATTCAGAAAATGGAGCGCTTGAGTGGGTTGTCAGGGATGCAAAAAGTGGAGCAGCATTGAAAGGAGCGGAGCTGCAATTGTATTTCAAGTCATACGATTATCAATCGAGAAAAAGCATTTATAAAACCGGGCCAAAACTAAAAAGCAACAGCAAAGGCCTTTGTTCTTGGATGTCCGGTGATAAATATCGCGGATCCATTTATATTGATGTAAGCTACAATGATGAAAAGCTGGAAAAACTCGGTTCCTTCTACAGTTCCCCTCCACAAAAACCTACAGATCGGCCGGCAATTAACTTTTTTAGCGATCGCAGCATTTACAGGCCAGGTCAAACCCTGCATTTCAAAGCCATTGCTGTTCAGCCCAATGGAAATGAAAGATCCCTTAAAAGTAACTGGACACAAGAATTTCAATTGCTCGATGCCAATTATCAGGAAATCGATAAAAAGTCATTAAAAAGTGATGATTATGGTGCCTTTAACGCTTCATTTCAATTGCCCGAAAGCGGACTCAATGGCAATTACCGTATCAAAACAAATTACGGCACCTACACTTTTAAAGTGGAGGCTTATGAAAGGCCAAAATTTGAAATAGAGCTGCTTCCCCTTGAAGGATTCGTAAAAATCGGAGACAGCATAAAGATAAAAGGAAATGCTGCTTCTTTTGCCGGGGTTGCTCTGCAAAATGCAGACTTAAAATACAGGGTGGAATTGCTCCCGCAATACCGTCCTTATTATCAAAGGGGTGGTTGGTATCCCGGAATTAAAGGAAAAGAAATCAGCTTTGGAGCACTAAAAGTTGACGATAAGGGCAATTTTGAGTTCAGCTTTTTAGCTAAAAAAGGAAAGCAAGAAGATTTTCAGAACTACAAAGTAGAAGTATCAGCAACAGACATTACAGGGGAAACCCAAAAAAGTGAAAAAATTTACCGTATTGATAAAGCCCCTTTTCAGATTAAAGCGGCTATTCCCCAATATATTTATGATCGCGAAAATGCAAAATGGAATATTCGTGCAGTCAACAGCAGTGAGGCGACAGTCCCCGCAGCGGGAAAAATAAAGGTTTATAAATTACAAAGTCCCGAAAAGCCAATTTTGGCAAGAAGTAATGAGCCCGCTGAATTTTCCTCTATTTCAGAAGCAGAATTTAAAAAAAATTGGCCATACCTCGCCTTTAAGGAAGAACACAAAAAGGAAAATTGGCCACAAGGTGAATTGGTGTATGAGGCAGGAATAAAGGACGATACCGTATTGACTCCCGATTTTTTACAACATGCAGAAGCAGGTGCTTACAAAGCGGAAATTACACTTTGGGGTGGTTCTTCCCAACCTATTCAGCAAGAACAGTATTTCAGTTTGTTTGATCTTGAAAAATTGAAAATGCCCGCAGCAGAAGCCGCGTTTTTTCACATTTCTGAAAGCAGCGCAAAAGTAGGTGAGTCTCTTGAGCTTTTTATCGGATCGGGATTTAAAAATGCTGAATTTGAAGTGTTGACCGCATACAAAGATGGTGAAGAAAGTAACCGTCATACCATAAGCAATGAACTGAAGCAAATTTCTATTCCTATCCACAAATCTTATGAAGGCAATTTCACTGTTGAGGTAAATATGGTGAAATTCGGCAGAAGCTTTTCTTTCAATAAAAATATTACGGTACCCTATGAAAACAGCAAACTGAAACTGGAATTGGAAAGCAAGCGCAGCACTCTTACACCCGGTTCTGAAGAAGAATGGACCATCCGCATAAAAGACGAAAAAGGCAAACCAGTAGTTGCGAGCCTATTGGCCGCAATGTACGATGCTTCCTTAGATCAAATTTATGCGCATTCATGGAGTTTTAATCCCATGCCGGTATTTTCCTTTAATCAATATTCCTGGTCGGGAATTATGGGTCAAAAGCGCAATAATCTACTCACCCTTATGCGCAATGATGCTGAAGTTCCTTTTCCAAATTTACAACAGCCACAGATACCTGATTTCGAAAGTATTTTTAGCCGATATTATGGATTGAGGTATAGAGGAGCAAGATCAGAAGCACTTTCAGTTGATTCGGATAATGAAATGGCAGAAGCTATGGAAGATGAGTCTGCCGGAGGGAAATCCGATAAAGTGGGATTGGCCAATTATGCAGAAGATGTTGAGAAGGCTATTGAGAAAACACAAGAGCAGCCTGAGGAAAAAGTCCGCAGCAATTTTGCAGAAACCGCTTTTTTCTTTGCGCATATTGAAAGCAATGAATCGGGCGAATCAGTATTCAAATTTACCCTGCCCGATGCCATTACCCGCTGGAAAATGCAGGCACTGGCACATAGTAAGTCATTGCAATATGGGCTTTTGACAGAAAGTTTTGAAGCGCGCAAAGAACTGATGATCGAGGCACAACCCCAAAGATTTTTACGTCAGGGCGACAGTATTTTATTTCACGCAAAAATCAGCAATCTCAGTGATAAGGCAATCAATGTTTCAGCTATGCTGCAATGGTTAAACCCCTATAGTAAAACAGAATTGACCCCTCAATTTATTGATAAATCAGAAATGAAAATTCAGCTTTCGCCCAATGAAGTGAAAAGTATATCCTGGCCGGTAAAAGTGCCCGCTGATTTTGATCAACCGCTGATGTATCGTCTTAAAGCCAAATCTGAATCATTTACAGATGGAGAGGAAAAAATGCTGCCCGTCTTAAAAAACAATATCGCATTGTCAAAATCCCGTGCTTTTCAGATAGATGAAAATCAAGATAAAATCTTTGATTTGGAAAAGCTGAAGCAATTGCCTGAAAAGGCACAGATCAGAGCAATAGAATTGGAAATTAATCCCAATCCGCATTGGTACATTATTCAGGCACTGCCATATCTCACAGCATCGAATTACAAAAGCAGCAATACACTATTCAATCAATTTTATGCCCAGAGCATCAGTGCTTCATTGGCCAATCGCAGTCCCGATATCCGCCTATTGTTTCAGCAATGGGGAGATGCTTTAAAAGCACCACTGCAAAGAGGAGAAGCCTTTGCCATCAGTGAGCTGAACAATACACCCTGGCTGCGCGATGCTTTGAAAGACGAGCAAAGAATGAAAAATATTTCCCAACTTTTCGATGTCAATATGCTGAACTACGAAATGGAGCAAAGCCTGAAGGAATTGCTTGAAATGCAAAGTCCCAATGGCGGCTGGCCCTGGATTAAATCTATGCCCGACAGCCGCTTTATTACTCAAAAAATCGTACTTGGATTTGCCCGTTTGCAAGACAAAGAACTGATAAACACAGCAACGCTTAAAAACCTGAACACTGCCCTGCAAAAAGCAGTGCAATACCTGGATGAGCGCAATTTGGAAGAGTACAATAAAATAATGGAAATGGAAGAGCGCTTGCGCAAAAAACAACAAATTGGTGCCCTGGACATTCAATATCTGTTATTGCGCTCTGCTTTTCCGCAAATTCCACTTCAGGGCGACAAGAAAAAAGCACATGATTATTTCCGTGAGCAAGCAGCAGAATACTGGAACAATTTTTCACTGATGCTGCAAGCACAAATTGCTCTTGTAATGCATCGCAATGAAAAAGCTAAAAATGCAGATTTGATTTTAGAAGCACTGAGACAAAACAGCATCATTGATGCTGAACTGGGCCGTTACTGGAAAAATGAAAGCAGTCCTTATTGGTACCATTCTCCAATAGAAACACATGTTGCAATACTTGAAGCCTTCTATGAAATTGATGGTAAAACACCTATGATTGCTGAATTACAGAAATGGCTGCTCAATGAAAAGCGCACTACGCACTGGGGAAATGCTTCTGCTACTGCCGATGCCTGCTATGCATTTTTATTGGACAGTGAACAAAGCTGGATACAGGAAAACAAAACGGAAGTGCGCTTGAATGGGAAATTGTTGAGTCCCAATAAAAAATCCAATGACGGAAGCGGAACATTGACTTATTTGTGGAGAGGAGAAGGGGAAATCAAGGACTTAAAGGGAGAAATAAAAATCACTAATGGACAGAAAAACCTGGTATGGGGTGCGGTGAAAGTGCATTTTGACAGTCCACTTGAAGCAGTGCGCAGTCATGGAGAAGACCTGAGCATTAAAAAAGAAATTTTTGTGCAGAGCAGCAGCTCCTCCAAAGAAAAATTAAAATCCATTGCTGAGAAAAACCCACTTGTTGGTGAAGAACTTTGGGTAAGGTTGAGCGTGGAGGCAAAGCGCAATTTTGATTTTGTACACCTGAAAGATTTACGAGCTGCCGGAACTGAAACAGCAAATACACTCAGCGGAAACCAATGGAAAAGTGGTTTGTATTACTACCAACAAGCAGATGATGAAGCCATGCACTTTTTTATTCCAAAACTGCAAAAAGGACGCTACGTGCTGGAGTATCCACTGTATGTTTCAGGAAGTGGTCGTTTTTCAAGTGGGCCTGCACAAATTCAATGTACTTATGCCACAGAGTTTGAGGCTTATTCTGATGGTTTGATTTTTAGGAGTGGGAAGTGAAGCTTTGATTTACCATTTACTGTCAAAAACACAGTTATTAGTCAATTCCAAAAAAATTCAGGAGAAGCTTGCTCAGAAATGCATATTTAATCATAAGCCTTCTTACTTTTGAAGATTATTTAGAGGGATAAAAAATTGAAAGTGTTATGCAAGAAAAAGCTGCAAATAAACTGATAGAAGAGATAAGGAAAACAACCAAGAAGAAAGGTTTTGATCCTGAATACCTGGTAACTCAGTTTAAAGAATTGAGAAAATATGCGCTTGAGGAACAAGATCCAACTGTAACCAAAGTATTGCGATTGTCTTATGAATTTATTGGGGCCAATGAATCTTTTATGATTGGTCTTGAGGAATTCACACCGGAAAGCGATGAAGAATGTGTAGATTTCTTTTTGCAATTGCTCTCCGAGTCTGACAAGCCCCTCAACAGGGAAGAAATCAAGGAATTCCGTGATGTGCTAAAAGACAATCTGGATTAATTCAACGCTATGCCTTTTCGTCTGCACTATAATGCACCGGTGATACTGACATTTTCGCTGATCTGTGTATTGGTCTATGTTGCCGATTCAATCAGTGGGGGCAATGTACTTCCCTATTTTGCATTGAAGCAAAATGTTAATTTTGATCGCTTGAGTGATTATCCAGGTTTATTGCTCTATATATTCGGCCATTCAGGATTAAATCACCTGGTTAATAATCTTACCTTTCTATTGCTTTTAGGCCCCATTATAGAAGAGAAATATGGTGCGCAACGCCTGTTGATTATGATTTTTTTGACCACACTTTTTACTGCTATTCTCAATATCGTGCTGTTCAAAAGTGGATTGATAGGAGCCAGCGGTATTGTTTTTATGCTGATTATGCTCGTGTCGTTTACCAATTTCAGTGCAGGCAGAATCCCTCTAACTTTTGTGGCTATTTTAATTTTGTTTATCGGCAAAGAATTTATTGATGGATTCAAACAGGATGAAATCTCTCAATTTGCCCATATTATTGGCGGATTCTGTGGGAGTATTTTCGGCTTTACCAAAGGCTTGAAAAAATAAATACTGTGTTTAACTTTCCTGGCTGTAATAAATTTTGTAGAATTTTCTGCCTTTTTCATCCACACCATGCTCGATCAAATCGCGATTGCCATGAATGTAAACGTGAAAATTCTTATCCAGCTTTAGCACACTCTTAAAAATACGCGACTGTTTTTTTACCGCAGGTGCTGAAATAGAAAATTGCGCATTCATATCCAGATCTTGCTCCTGTTCAAAATCCTCCTTGTATTTTTTAAAAGAATCAATCAGCGTTTCGTGCTGTAAGACTTCTTTTTCAAAATGTTCCTCGTCAAAGCGCTCATTATTTTTAAAAAAATCCATAGAGCGATTCAGGTAATCGGCACGATCGGCACCACTGACTTCAAAATCTTCAGGAAGCCTTTGGGAAACATAGTTTTTCGTCAGTGACATAAAATTTTTGGTATAGTGATAATCATCTCCACAAGGGCGCAAATATAAAAAGCGGTCTTTCCAGTATTGCGCCTCGGCTGAGGCTTTGCTACTGCGATCAATGATACAGACCTTAAAGCCTTCATCCCTGTCGGTTTTGAAGATCAGGCAGGATTTATCCGCCTTATTGATATTAATGCCATTGTCGCAGCTCAATTGAAAAGTTTCATTGCTGTATTGCAATTTTAGAAAAGCATCTTTGTTTTCTGCTTTGAAAATTCCGATGGCTTCCGTGTTTTCTCCCTGGAAATTGACATTGCTAAAATGTGCCACATAAAAATCCCCGGATTTTATATTGGGATGATCCGAGCAATTGTAAAGGTGCTTTGCCAATTGTACGCTGGCACTGTGAAATGCCTGATCGTTTTTTTCATCGAATATTTTACTTGCATATTTATACACCGGATTCAGGCTCAAATCATCATCAGAAAAGCTAAAGGAATAAAACTCGGGAACTTTAAAATGCGATAGAAAATATTGCAACAGTGATTCCCGGAGATTGCTTGCTTCTATATCTAAAGGTTTTTTTGATAAATGCAGCAGCTCTTCTTCTGCTTTGCTGCCTACCTGATGTGCTGATAGTCGTATAATACTGGACTCACTGTAGTCGAACATAATAAAGTGTTTTTATTACTGATGGCTTAATGCAAGAAAGAATTTTCAAAAGCAAAAGTATAGTTTCAGTTTAACTTGTTGCCTCAATAATTTTAAATAATTAGTGTCTGGTCGAAAAGCACCATAAATCTAAGATTCCATTAATTTTTCAATGA